>NZ_JASPJL010000009.1:0-74519 GCF_030232315.1 Corynebacterium sp. MSK039 | reverse complement strand
ACGCCTAAGAAACTACTCCCAAGACTGCGCTCGTCAACATCGGTCTGGCACTTGACAAAAACATAGGGACACCCCCCCGCCTGACACCCTAGATGGCTATCGCTGCCGTGCACCCTGCACAACCGGCTGGGCAACCGGCCCTCAATCAACCGACCCCACGCAACCGGCTGGGCACGCAATAACCCCGGGGAAGGAATAACTCCTTCCGCCGGGATTGCGTTGCGCTGCGGGACCGGTGCGGTCCGGCGCTGGCTACAGCGGCAGCAGCCTAGTTGCGGAGCATCTCCGCGACGAGGAACGCCAGCTCCAGGGACTGCTGAGTGTTCATGCGCGGGTCGACGGTGGTGTCGTAGCGCTTCGGCAGGTCCACGTCGGTGATGGACTGGCCGCCGCCGACGACCTCGGTGACGTCGTCGCCGGTGAGCTCCACGTGCACACCACCCGGGTGGGAGCCAAGGGCGCGGTGGACCTCGAAGAAGCCCTGGACCTCATCGATGATGCGGTCGAAGTCGCGGGTCTTGTAGCCATTGGAGCTGGTGTAGGTGTTGCCGTGCATTGGGTCGGTCTGCCAGATGACCTTGTGCCCGGTGGCCTCCACGGCCTCCACGATCGGCGGCAGGACGTCGCGGATCTTGTCGTAACCCATGCGGGTGATCAGCGTCAGTCGGCCCGGATCGTTGTGCGGGTCGAGGCGGTGGACGTACTGGACGGCCTCCTCTGGGGTGGTCGTCGGCCCGATCTTCACTCCGACCGGGTTACCGATCAGGGAGGCGAAGTGGATGTGGGCGTCGTCCAGCCCGCGGGTGCGCTCGCCGATCCACACCTGGTGGGCGGAGAGGTTGTAGAGCACGTCCCTGCCCTCTTCGTCGTGGGCCAGGCGCAGCATGCCGCGCTCGTAGTCCAGGACGAGGGCCTCGTGGGAGGCGTAGATGTCCGCGGTGTGCAGGGTGGAGGAGGTCACGCCACAGGCGCTCATGAACTCCAGACCGCGGTCGATCTCTTGGGCCAGGGCCTCGTAGCGGGCGCCCGCCGGGGAGTTGGCGACGAATTCGCGGTTCCACTCGTGCAGCTTGTACAGGTCCGCGGTGCCCGAGCCAGTCAGGGCGCGGATGAGGTTCATGGTCGCCGAGGAGTTCGCGTAGGCGCGCACCATGCGGGACGGGTCGTGGGCACGGGCTTCCTCGGTGGCTTCGTGACCGTTGACGAGGTCGCCGCGGTAGTTCAGCAGGCCGTTGGCGTCGCGGTCGGCGGAGCGTGGCTTCGCGTACTGGCCGGCGATGCGGGCCATCTTCACCACGGGGGTGGACGCCCCGTAGGTCAGGACGACAGCCATCTGCAGGAGGGTCTTGATGTTGCCGCGGATGTGCGGCTCGGTGTTGGACTCGAAGGTCTCGGCGCAGTCACCGCCCTGCAGCAGGAAGGCCTTGCCCAGGGCGACGTCCGCGAGCTGCTTGCGCAGGCGACGGATCTCCGGGGCGACGACGATCGGAGGGACGGACTCGAGAATCCTCCGGACACGATAAGCATGATCCTTGTCCCAGCTCGGCTGCTGCTTGGCATCACGAGCAAAAACCTGGTCAAACTCCGCTGCGATATCGTCCGGCAGCGGTGGGAGGTCGGGCATCTCATCGATGGGGAGGTCAATAGTCCAAGACATGCCTAAAACTATACCCGAAATTGGCCCTGGGCTGCGTGTTAAGTGCGCTTATTCAGCGCCGACATACTCAGCCGGTATTTCACGGCGTTGAAACGGGCGTCCACCAACGCATCGTGGGCCTTAGATGGGGCCTCCGGCAGTTGCGGTTTGCCCGCCATCTCCCACAGCTGGCGCAGCTCGCGGGTGAAGTGTGGAATCTCGCGGGGCAGCTTGGTCATATCCCCCCACAGCTGCGCGAGCGCCACGTGGTCGTACGCCCCCAGCCAGGCCCACAGTTCGGGCCAGTCGCGGCGGGTCGTGCCGGGCGGCAGGAGGAAGTCGTAGAGCTGGTCGCGCATCTGCGCGCGGCTCATCCAGGCCGCGTGGGAGCGTGGCGGCAGCAGCGGCAGCACGTTGCGCTTGACCCATGGGCCGGCCGCCCCCGCGTCGAATTCCGTGGAGATCGCGTAGAACTCGCGACCGTCCTCCGCGACAACACCGATGGAGATCAGGTCGATGGTGCGACCGTTTTCGATGAACTCGGTGTCATAAAAATAGCGCACTGCTACTGCTTTCTAGCTTCGCGTTTGGGTGGAGCTTGCGCACTGCTGGCGCGGCGTGGAGCGTTGTTCCGCCGTCGAGTGTAACCGGGTAGCGCCCGCCCGGGGCAAAGCCGGCGGATAAAGAATCCACTTGAGCACCGGCACCTTGCCGACGTTGTAGAACAGGGTCCCGGCGAACAGGCAAGCAGCGAAGCCGATGAGCATGAACGGATAAGTCTCAGTAAGGAACCCGAAGCGCTCCGGGTCACTATGGGCCAGGCCGCGGGCGCCGACGTCCATAAACAGCCACATCATCGCATGGTGACTGACGTAGATCGGCAGGGTGTTTGCTCCGACAAAGGTCAGGAAGCGGCTGACCAGCGGGGTGTTGCTCAGCCACACGGCCAGCACCACGCCGAACGGCACAGCGGTGAAGGTGCGGATGAGCGCCAGGAATGCGTTCTGGCTGGAAATGACGATATCCCAGCCTTCGAAGACCACCGCCTCCATGTAGCGGTACACGAACTCCCAGGCCACGAAGATTCCGAAGGTGCCGAGGATGACCGCCGCGTTGCCGGCCTTATTGGCCAGGGCAAAGAACCACGTGCGGAAGTGCAGGCCGGCAAAGAAGATCGGCATGTAGATGAAGGCCTGGCGGAAGCTCTGGGTCTGCACCCAGCCGGTCATCATGCCTGCACAGATGGGAACGAAAGAGAGCGCCAGGGCCACGACGGCGGGCTGGCGACGCAACAACCACGCGACGATGTTGTAAACCATCAGCGTGTAGAGGAACCACAGCCCGGGATCGCCGAACAGGATCGCCTGGATCAGGTGGGACAGGTCGGCATTGCCCGCCATGTTGAGGCGGATCAGCGCCTGGAAGGGGGTGAAGACCAGGTAGGGAACGAGCAGGAACCACAGGCGGCGATACCACAGGTCCCCCAGCGTGCGCTCCAGCACTCGGTGGGCGAAGAGCCCGGAGACCAGGAAGAACAGCGGCATGCGCAGCGGGTCGAGGAAGGAGGACAGCAGCCCCAGCGGTGTGCTGGTGCCATCCGGAACCGCCGTGACGACGTGCATCAGGCACACGCCGATGATCGACAGGCCCTTCGCGGTATCCGCCCACTCGACGCGGCTCGCCTTGCGCGGCGTCGAGGCCGGCGCCGACGCGCTGCTCGCCGCGGTCGCGTCCGCGGTCTGCTCACTGCTCGTCTTGATGTTTGCTCCTCTATGCCAATGGGGCTCTGCCCTGCCCCAGTGTGGATCCGTGGCCGGCAAGCCCCTTATCGAAGCGCGACTTCTTAACGTTTTTTAAGAGTACACCACGCCCTCGCCGGGAGCGGAACCCTCCGGGTAGCCCTGACCTGCAGCGAGGGAGTTTTTCACGTCCGCGGCGTAGAAATCCTTCACGTACTCCTGGCCGCTGAGCTTGGCGAGCTCCTCCATCACGCGGTCGGTCAGCGCACGGGCCTGCTGGTAATCATCCCCGGCATCCTTGAACTCGGCGGGGTCGATCGGGTCGCCCACGATCACGCCGCAGCGGTAGGGCCGCGGGATCCAGGAGCCGATCGGGTTGACCTTATTCGTGTTGATCATCGCCACCGGATAGACCTTCACGCCGGACTCCAGCGCGATGCGAGCCATGCCGGTCTTGCCACGGTAGAGGCGACCGTCCGGCGAGCGGGTGCCCTCCGGGTACATGCCCAGCGCGTCCCCCTTCTCCAGCACCCGCAGCGCGGTCTGCAGAGCGGCCTCCTGGGACCCCTTGTCGGCGCGGTCGATCGGCACCTGCCCCACCGAGGAGAAGAACCAGCGCTGGATCGCGCCGACCAGGCCTGGGGTGGTGAAGTATTCCTTCTTCGCCAGGAAGGTCAGCTGGCGTTTGTTCACCAGCGGGAAGTAGAAGGAGTCCATCACAGCGAGGTGGTTGGAGGCGAAGATCACCGGCCCGTCCGCTGGGGGCTTATCCAGCCCGCGGGTGAATGGCCGGTTGTAGATCCACAGCCACGGCCCGATGAAGACGTGCTTCAACCACCAGTAAGTCCGG
This sequence comes from Corynebacterium sp. MSK039, assembly GCF_030232315.1. Lineage (NCBI taxonomy): Bacteria > Bacillati > Actinomycetota > Actinomycetes > Mycobacteriales > Corynebacteriaceae > Corynebacterium > Corynebacterium sp. MSK039. The sequence continues at coordinate 70,294 of NZ_JASPJL010000009.1, read as the reverse complement.
TTCCGCATTGGAAAAGTCTTGCCTTCCTAGAGTTCGCCTCGGGCTTCGAAGCCCCGATCGTGTTTGGCCGCACGCCGCGCGGCCCGGGCTGCCCAGGGCTATAACTTCTTTAATCCAGCGCCTGCGCTGCGAGTAGAGCCACGCCAATCATACCGGCGTCCCCACCCAGTTCCGCGGGAACGACGCGGGCTAGGGGCCGACGACCTTGGCCGACGATGTTTTTCGCCATTTCTGCCCGGGCGGTTTCTAGGAAGAGGTCGGCGTCGGCGCTCACTCCCCCGCCCAGGACGATGAGCTCTGGGTCCAGGATGTCCTGCACCATCGCCAGGCCACGGCCGAGCCACTCCCCGACGTCCCGGAGGATCTCAAGGCCCAGCTTGTCCCCATCGCGGGCAGCCTTGACGATGTGCCGGCCGGAGATCTCCTCCGGTTGCCGGTGGAATCGGGTGAAGAGCACGGATTCCGGGTAGGCCCGCTCCGCAATGCGGTCATGGGCGGCCAGCTGCAGCGCGGAGCCGGAGCAGTAGCGCTCCAGGCAGCCTCGCTTGCCGCAGGGGCAGGACCGCCCGCCGGGCACCACCGTGATGTGGCCGAACTCGGGCGCGGTGCCGAAGGAGCCCCGGTACAGCTCGCCGTTGTGCATGAGCGCGCCACCCACCCCGGTGCCAATGGCGAACAGCGCCCACGTGCCGACCCCCTGTGCCACGCCACGGTGGTGTTCCCCGATGGCGGCGGCGTTGGCGTCGTGTTCCACGACGATGGGCAACTTGATGCGGTTTTCCAGTCGGGCGACGACGTCGACGTCCTCCCACGGCAGGTGGGGCGCGAAACGGACGGTGCGCAGGTCCGGGGCCAGGAAACCCGCGATCGCGAGGCCCACCGCACCGATCTGCGGGTGTCGGGCGCACAGCGTGTCGACGACGCGGACGATGGTGTCCTCCAGCGCCGGGGCTTCGGATGGTGTGGGGAGTTTTTCGAGGTCGACGATCGTGCCGTCGGCGTCGATGACTGCCGCGCGGAGGTTCGTGCCTCCGATGTCCATACCGATCGTCAGCTGTGGGTGTTCAGCTGGTGCTTCCTGGTTGTGCACCGGCAACCTTTCTCGATTCAGGCGTGGAAATACCGGTGCCCCGTAGCACCGGTATTCGCCGTGGTTCTCGCCCCTCGGTTGAGGTTGCGGCGATCGTGTCGCGCGGCTGGCGAGTTGAGGTCTTTATAGAACTTACTTCTTATTGACCGGGGAATTCCAACTGTGGCGGGGTGGTGTGCGCCGCCGTGGCTGGTGGTCGCCCCGCAGGACGTACTCCAGTTGCTGGGCGAGAACGCGCCAGTCCCAGGCCTCCGCGACGCGCTCCTGCCCAGCTGCGGCCAGGTTTGCGGCGCGTTCCGGGTCGTTGAGTAGTGCGCTGAGGCAGGAGGCGACGGCGGCGTTGTCACGCCCGTTCACGATCTCGCCGGTGACTCCGTTGATGACGGTCTCGGGTGCTCCCCCACCATCGCCGGCCACGGTGGCCCTCCCTGCGGCTTGTGCTTCGAGGAAGACGATGCCCAGCCCTTCGACGGAGAGCCCACCGCCCTGGGTGCGCACCGGCAGGGCAAAGACGTCCCCGAGGCTGTAGTAGCCGGCGAGGTCTTCTGGCTGCACCGGCCCTGTGAAGGTCACATGTTGGGCAACGTGAAGAGCCTCAGCCCGCCGCTGAAGCTTCTTCGCGTAATCGCCAGGGCCGACGATCACGAGGTGGGCATCCGGGACCTCCCGCAGGATCTGCGGCATCGCTGCCACGAGGGTGTCCTGCCCTTTCCTGGGAACGACCCTGCTAACCGCGACGATGACTTTCTTTTCCTCAACGCCCACGCGTCGGCGGAGGCGTTGCCGGACCTGCTCATCCGGGGTGAAGCTTGCGGCATCCACGCCGCCGGGCATGGGTTCCCACGCCACATCGGGGCCGAAAACCCCGGCGATGCGCCCACGCACGTAGCGGGAGACGAAGGTGAGAGTGTCCACGTGCCGGCCGATATAGCGGAGCACGGCACGGGCGCCGGGGAACATGGACCAGCCAACCTCGTGGCCATGGGTGGAGGCCACGACCCGCGTTGCCCCAGCGGAACGGGCGCTGGGAGCCATCGCAGCGAGTGGGGCTGCTGCACCGAACCACACGGTGTCGATGCGGTACTCGCGGATGAGCTGCCGCATGCGGCGGGCGACCTGCGGGGTCGGCAGCATGATCTTCCGGGGCCACCGTACGACGTGGTAGTCGACAGCGGCGTCGAACTCGGCGGCCGCGTCGGCGTCCTGGGTGGAGGCGAAGACCACGATGTTCTCCGCGGGGATCCCGGCGTGGGTGACCAGCGCGTTGAGGTAGTCGCGAATATAGGTCTGGATGCCCCCGAGGGTCGGTGGGAAGTCGTTGGTGACGACGAGAACCCGCGGGGCTGGGACGCCGTTGTTCTGCTGCTCCGGCACGCCGGGTGGGACCTGCTAGTAGCGGACGGCGCCGACGATCGGCATGGAATCGACCGGAACAACCTGGACCGGGATGCCGTAGTCGGAGGCGTGGACGAGCTGGCCGTCGCCAATGTACATGCCCACGTGGGTCGCACCCGGGTAGTAAGCGACGATATCGCCCGGCTGGAGGTCGGAGGTGCTGACGCTCTGGCCGCCGGAGAGCTGGGCCTGGGAGGTGCGCGGGATGGACTTGCCGATCTGCTGGTAGGCCCAGACCATCAAGCCGGAGCAGTCGAAGGCGTCCGGGCCGGTGGCTCCCCAGCTGTACGGGGCGCCGAGCTTGCTCATCGCCGCGGCGACGGCGCCGGCGTAATTGCCCTTCGCGGCACCGCCGGCGGACTTCTTCAGCTTGCCGAGGAACTCGTCGACGTCGACGTCGATGGGGCCGTTGCGGTCGACCCAGCGGCGGCGGTCCTCCGGGGAGAAGCCATCGACGATGGTCTTGACCTCGGCCTTCAGCCGGTCCAGGTCCTCGGTGCGCTCGTTGAGCTTCTTCTCCTGGTAGCGCAGCTCGTTGAGGCGGTGGTCGGCCTGGGCCTTGGTGCGCAGCGCCTTGGAGCGGGCGGCGTGGGCTTCCTGCTGGTCCTGGGTGACGGCGTCCATGCGGGACTGCGCGTCGCGGGTCAGGGCAGTGAGGTAGGCGGAGCGGTCCATGGCCGCGGCAGGGCCGGATGCGCCGGCGATCGCGGAGACCGGGTCCACGCTGGCGCCACGGTAGGCGGAGCGGGACATCTCGGAGACGGAGGCGCGGGAGGCGTCGACCTTCTTCTGGGTCTTGTCGAGCTGGGCCTTGGCGGCGCGGACGTCGCGGTTGGCCTTGTCCAGGGCCTCGTTCTGCTTGGCGATGCGCCCCTTGGTGGACTCCACGAGGTCGCTGGTGACCGCCGCGGTGCGGGAGATCTTCTCGAGGCGCTTGATCAGGCCGTCGACGTCCTTCGGCGCGGGGCTCTTGAGCAGACGGTCGACGTCAGCCTGGGTGGCGTCGAACTCGCTGAGCTTCTTCTTGTCCTTCTTCGTGTCCGCCTGGTTGGCTCCGTTGTCTCGGGTCGACGCGGCGGGGTCGGCCTGCGCGATTGGCGCGGTCGGCAGGATCGTCGCGGCGGTGAGTACAGCAGCGCAAACACTAGTCCCGAGGGTGAATTTCTGCTTAGACAAGATTTTTTCCAAACCTTTGCTTCGAAGAGCCACAGTGTGGGGGCGGATGTACGGGCCGTTCACGGGGTCGTCACGGCCACAAGCCGGGTTTTCAGGGGGATCGTGCAGCCGTGTTGGCTTGGGCTGACACCTGCTGCGGCGAACCGAAACCCAGCGGAACAACCAACTTGTGATTATGCCACAGTTGGCTCGCAATGAGTAGCCATTTCGGAGGGCTGAGCTGCAGCGCAGTAACGCCAGGCCTCGTTAGCCACAAGAGTTAACTGAAGGAAACAAGAAACCCGCCGGAGGCCGCATTTTGGGCCACTCCGGCGGGCAATCTGGCGCTAGAAAGCTTAGAAGCGCACTGCGTTGTTGACCGGCATGTAGTTGAGGTCGTTGACCTGAACCGGGGTGCCGGAGTTGACGGCGTGGACGACCTTGCCCTTGCCGATGTAGATAGCAACGTGGGATGCGCCACCGTAGTAGGAGACGATGTCGCCCGGGCGCAGATCCTTGATGGCGACCGGCTTACCGCCGCCAGCCTGAGACTGGGAGGTACGCGGGATGTTCTTGCCGACCTGCTTGTAGGCCCAGCTGGTCAGACCGGAGCAGTCGAAGGCGTTCGGACCAGCGGCACCCCAGGCGTACGGGGCGCCGACCTTGCTCATAGCGTAGTCGGCGATCTTCTGGCCGATGCTGACGTGTGCCTTAGCAGGGGCAGCCTTCTTCGCACCCTTGGTTGGAACCTGAGCCTGCTTAATGAGGCCTGCGTTCACTGCCTGGCGGTGAGCGTTATCGATGTGCGGCTGCACCTGCTTGGCGATGTGGTCCGGCGCCTCGACGGAGAAGTCGGTGTCCGGGACGGTGATCGGCGCGGCGGTGGCGGTGGCCGGAGCCAGGGCTGCGAGGCCTGCGCCTGCTGCTGCGAATGCGACTGCGTTGCGGACGGTGTTGCCCTGCTTACGGTGCTTACCCATAGAAATTCTTGCCTTTCGCTACTCCCCTTGAAAGGAGTTCTTATTCGGTTTCTTTTCTCCGGATGTTTACCGGCGGGGCGGCTGCCCTCTGCTTTAAGATCACGGAAAGATTACGAAACGATCACAAGCCCTGTCCACTGAAACGGCCAAAGTTTGTGAAAATTCTTCTGTTTCCATGCCAACCAAGGGCACCGACCTGGGAACTTCACCCCGCGAACACGCAAAAGTTACCAAACCGTAATAACCCCGCTACCTGCGTTCTTGCATTTGCTATACCGCTCGACCGCTGGCGCGAGCACCGCAGGCATGGCGGCGAGGTTTCAGCAATGTGATCTTGCTCACATCTCTTTATATTGGGTGCTTTTTTGGCGCTGGAAACACGGTTTGGAGGGAAGAAAACCGGACATCGAACACCTGCTGCTCAGCCAAAGAACGGGCTTGTCCGGGAGCGCGCCTAGACTCCTTAGCTATGAGCACTCCCCCGGCTAATACTCAACCCGGCTGCAATCGTGATGATGGCTCGTCGGTGAACCCGCGCCCACGCCTTGAGGCTGCGTTGGCAGCAGCGTTGGAACGCTGTGCGGTGGTGGACCTGGAAACCACCGGGCTGGAGCCTGCCACGGATAGAATCATCGAGATCGCTGTCCTGACCGTAGAGCATGGAAGCATCGTGGGGAGGTTCCACTGCCTCCTCAACCCTGAGTGCAGCATTCCTGCGGAATCCAGCAACATCAACGGGCTTAGAGACGATGATGTCGCCAACTCACCCACTTTTGCCGAGGTCGCTCAGGAGCTCCTACCCCACGTATTGAATAGGACGCTCGTGGGGCACAACGTGAAGTTCGACGTCGGCTTCCTCGCGGCGGAATACGCTCGCCTGGGGCACGCGGATGCGGCACGGGCTTTGACGGAGCAGTGCCTCCCGCAAGCGTTGTGCACGGCAGCAACCGCTCGAGAGCTCATCCCCCGGGAGGCCGTGGGGCGTTATACGTTGGCGAACCTCGCGGCACACTGTGGGTTGCCCTCCTCCCCTACCCATCGGGCGCAGCAGGACGCGGCCACGACTTTCGATCTCACCCATCGGCTCTACACAATCGCACAAGAGCCCCCACAGCGTTAGTGGGCGCTCACCGCACCCCGCTCAACGCTTCCGCACGCGCAAATCCCTCAGGCAGGAACAGCGGGAAGCTTTAAATAGGTCATAGAGAAAGGGCGGGGCCCACGTTTTTACCGTGGGCCCCGCCCTTAGCCTTTCCCGGCTGCTAGTGGCAGTTGGAACTAGCGCCGGTACTTGAGCGAGCTATGCGCCTTGTGGCGTTTAGTCCTCGTTGCGGGACTCCAGCTCGGCACGGTTGGCCTCCTGGAGACGCTCGAACATCTGCTTGCGCTCCAGCGCGTTGCGGTGCTCGATCTCCTGAGCCTTTTCGGCGATCTCCGGGGAGTCCGGGCTGAACCAGCCACCGCGGCCCGGCTTGCCAGCCGCACCGAGGTCGTTCGGCTGGGTCGGCACGTATGCACCCTGGTACTCCAGCGGGATGGCGTGGCCGTGCTCGTCGACGCCACCAAGCGGCTGGTGGACCTCGATGAACTCGCCGGACGGCAGCTGACGGATGGTACCGGTCTCGATACCGTGCTCCAGGATCTCCCGGTCGCGACGCTGCAGACCAACGCAGATGCGGTGGGTGACGTAGTACGCGATCGGAGGCAGCACGATCAGGCCGATGCGGCCGACCCAGGTCATCACGTTCAGCGAGATGTCGAAGAAGTGAGCGACGTGGTCGTTACCACCAGAGACGGTCAGCAGTGCGTAGAACACCAGCGCCATAACGCCGAGGCCGGTGCGGACGGGAACGTCGCGCGGACGCTGCAGCAGGTTGTGGTGTGCAGTGTCGCCGGTCATCTTCTGCTCGATCCACGGGTAAGCAATCAGCAGCGCGACCAGCAGGCCGAGCAGCAGGGCGACCCAGAAGACAGAGGCGATGGTGTAGTTACCGAGGTACAGCTCCCATGCCGGCATGACACGGGCAGCACCATCAGTCCACAGCATGTAGACGTCCGGCTGGGAACCAGCGGAGACCTGGGACGGGTTGTACGGGCCAATGTTCCAAATACCGTTGATCTGGAAGACACCGGCCAGCAGTGCCACGACACCGAAGGTGATCAGGCCGAAGGAAGCAGCCTTGACACCGAAGACCGGGAGGATTCGGACGCCGACAACGTTGTTCTCGGTGCGACCCGGTCCAGGGAACTGGGTGTGCTTCTGGAACCAGACCAGAGCCAGGTGAGCAGCGATCAGAGCCAGCAGGATGCCCGGGATCAGCAGCACGTGCGCGATGTACAGGCGCGGGATGATGATGTCGCCCGGGAAGTCACCGGCGAACATGATCCAGTGCATCCAGGTGCCGATGATCGGCAGGGAGATCACGATTGCAGACATGATTCGCAAACCCACACCGGAGAGCAGGTCGTCCGGCAGGGAGTAGCCCATGAAGCCCTCGGCGATCGACAGCAGCAGAAGCAGGCAGCCGATAACCCAGTTGGCCTCACGTGGCTTGCGGAATGCACCCGTGAAGAAGATGCGCATCATGTGAACCATGATGGACACGGAGAACAGCAGTGCTGCCCAGTGGTGGACCTGGCGAATGAACAGGCCACCACGCACCTCGAAGGTGATGTCGAGGGCCGTGTGGTAAGCGGCGGACATCTCCACACCGTTGAGCGGTGCGTAGGCGCCGTCGTAAATGACCTTCGACATGGATGGGTCGAAGAACAGGGTCAGGTAAACACCCGACAGGATCAGAATGATGAAGGAGTAGAGCGCGATCTCACCGAGCATGAAAGACCAGTGAGTCGGGAACACCTTGTTGATCTGCGGGCGGATTACCCCAGACGCGGTGTAGCGCTCATCGATGTTGTTTGCGGCCTGCGCGAGGCGGCCTTGTTGCTTAGTGGTCATGACCTACGCTCCCAGAATGCCGGGCCAACAGGCTCAATGAAGTTGCCCTTGGCGATGAGGTACCCTTCCTCGTCCACCGTGATCGGCAGCTCTGGCAGTGCACGTGCGGCTGGGCCGAAGACCGGCTTGCCGTACTGCAGTGCGTCGAACTGGGACTGGTGGCACGGGCAAAGAATACGGTTGGTCTGCTGCTCGTACAGGGACGTCGGGCAACCAATGTGCGTACAGATCTTGGAGAACGCAATGTAGTCGCCGTAGTGGAAGTCTTCCTGGCCGGCACGCTGGACAGCACGCAGAGCATCCTCGTGGCGCAGGCGGATCAGCATGACCGCGTTGCGGGAACCGTGGATGGAGTGCATGTGGTCCTCGTAGACCTCAGCCTTGGAGTCGTACTTGTCGCCGTCGTTGACCATGCTTTCGGTCATCGGGAAGACGGTCTCCATGGCACCAGCGTCCAGGTCCTCCGGACGGACGCGGACCAGGCGGGAGATGCCCTGGGTGCTCCAGTGGCCGTCGTGGTTCTCAGCCACGGCGCCGGTGTCGCGAGCCAGGTACAGCTTCTCGCCCTGCTCGTGCAGGGTCCAGCCGGTGGTCCACAGGGTGCCGTCGCCGGCGATGCCCATTGCGCCGCGCTTCCACGGGTTCTTCACGATGCCACCCATTGGGAGGATGATCGCGAGACCAGCGAGTGCAGCACCACCTGCGGCCAGGCCGGCGATAACCGGGCGGCGGCCGAGGGTGGAGGTCTTCCAGGAGTCGTTCAGGAGGGCCACGAGGGTGCGGCGATCGACCTCGTCAGACGGGCCGTCGTGGCGAGTCTGAACGGAGATCTCCTCCGGAATGAAGCTCTTGGTGTAAGCCGCAACACCCATGCCCAGCAGGGTGATGGACAGACCAGAGGTGATACCCAGCAGCGGGGTGTAGAAGGTGTACCACCACAGGCCCTCTTCATCCATGTGCTTGTACTCCCACGGCCAGAAGAGGTAGATGGCAACGAATGCCAGGCCGAGGACGATGGAGAGGATCAGGTAGGTGGCAACCCGACGGGAGGCACGCTTCTCAGCCGGATCGTTCTCGATCGGGAAGCGTTCCTTACGGTAAGCGACGGTCACGCCGTCCAGCTCGGTGCCGAGGCGAGCGAGGTCTTCCTCGCTCATCTGTGCCAGCTCGGCATCAGTGTACTTATTCTTCAATTCGCTCATGACCGGGTTCCAATCCACATCGCGAAGGCGATCATCACGATGATGCCTCCGAACCACATCAGCATGCCCTCGCTAACGGGACCCAGACCGCCGAGGCCGTAGCCACCCGGGTTCGGGGTTTCCTTAGCGTTCTTCACGAAGGCGATGATGTCCTTCTTCTCGTCAGCGGTCAGCTGGCGATCAGAGAACTTCGGCATGTTCTGCGGGCCAGTCAGCATGGCCTGGTAGATCTCCTGCTCGTTCGCGTGATCCAGGGTCGGAGCGAACTTACCGGAGGACAGTGCGCCACCACGGCCAGTGAAGTTGTGGCAGGAGGCACAGTTCAGACGGAAGAGGTCGGAACCGCGTGCCACGTCGGCCGGGTTGATCTCACCGTCGGTGGTGCTCTTACCACGGAGGGACTCCATGGCGATGGAGCCGTCCTCGTTGCGGACGATGCCCGGGCCGCCACCGTTGGCGTTGACGTATGCCGCCAGAGCCAGGGTCTGCTGCTCGGAGTAACGCGGCTGCTTACGCTTTGCCTGCGCCTCGTTGCGCAGCATCGGCATGCGGCCGGAGTGGACCTGGAAGTACACGGAGCCCTCGCCGACACCGATCAGCGAAGGACCACGACCCTCCTGGCCCTGGAGGTTGGCACCGTGGCAGGTGATACATGCCACTTCGTAAATTTCCTTACCCTGCTGGACCAGTGCGGTCTCGTCCTGCTGTGCCGTAGCAGTGTTCGGGTCCGGAGTGAGGGCATTAGCCAGGAATCCCGCGCCGGTCAGTCCGACGACGAGAGCGAATGCCCCGGCAAGCACCTTGCGGAGCTTGCGGCGCCGCCGTGCGGCCCCTGGGGAACGCTGTGCACCGGTTGCTGCACCAGCGCTCGCGTTGTTGTTAGAGGTATCCATCTTGTTCCCTTTAACTCGTCAATGGAATTGCGATGGGCTGTCGGCCAACCTGAGTTGGCGCTAACGGCCTATTGAACGAAGTAAATCGTGATCCACAGGCCGATCCAGACAACGTCGACGAAGTGCCAGTAGTAAGACACGACGACGGCAGCGGTTGCCTGTGCCGGGGTGAACTTGGACTTGAACGTCCTGAGCAACACAACGAGGAACGCAATCACACCGGCCAGCACGTGTGCGCCGTGGAAACCGGTCGTGATGAAGAACACCGAGCCGTAAACGGAGCCCGGGATCGTGGTTCCAGTCTCGACGAAGTGGAAGTACTCGTATCCCTGACCGATAAGGAACACGGTTCCCAGCAACGCCGACAGTGCGTACCAACGACGAAGAGCGAAGACATCCCCCCTCTCAGCCGCGAACACGCCGAACTGCGCAGTCACGGACGAGGAGATCAGGATGATCGTAATCGTCGCCGCGAAAGGCACGTTCAGCTCGGTTGGCTCGGATGGCCAATTGCCTCCCGAGTTGGCCTTGGACACGAAGTACATCGCGAACAGGCCAGCAAAAAACATCAATTCTTGAGACAGGAACACGATCGTGCCGACGCTGACCATGTTCGGTCGGTTCAGCGTCGCAACACGATGTGGTGCTGCCATACCTGGGTTTTCAACTGCGCTTGTCACGTGTCTAAGTATGGCTGTTTTCTGGCAGATAGTCGATTCCCCACGCGTGAAAGCTCAAAGCGGACTGGAAAACAGCAGGTCAAACCTTGGACAAACCTGCCAGTATCCCCCCTTTGGGGGATAGTCGGAACTTTTTGGAACCGCTATCCGACGCACCACATCGTGCCAGGTCAGCGCATAAGCGGACCCGGTTTTCCGCCGTACTGACACCCGATTTTGTTCACAGGATTCAGCCAGCAAGGCACCACCCCCTCCCCCACTTCAGGCCCGAACCCCGACCCCGAAGCGCCCCCGCATCTCACCTTTACCCCCGCAGAAGTCGCCGAGATTCGGTTCGCAGTGGTGATCCACGCCACCCGCTCACAGGCAACGCTAACCTCCGCCGTATTATTTAAAGAAACAGCTTTGGAAGGGAGCCAACAGGTGGCAACAGAGTCAACCGATCACAGCACATTCACCTCTACCGCTCATGCACTTGGTGCCGAGCAGCTTCCGGAGTCCTACTTCACCTGGCCGGGCCTACTGGACCGCCTGGGTCGCCGCGAAGAGCTCAGCGAGTCCCAGACCGCTTGGGCGATGAACGAGATCATGGCTGGACGCGCCAGCGACGTCCTGATCTCCGCCTTTGCCTTTGGTCTTCGGGTTAAGGGCATCACCGCCGCGGAGCTCGCCGCTGCAGCAGAGGCCATGCGCTCTTTCGCGACCCCGGTGGACTTCTCGGGCGTGGACAAGATCGTGGACATCGTCGGAACCGGCGGCGATGGCCGCAACACCGTAAACATCTCCACGATGGCGTCCTTCGTCGTCGCGGGCACCGGAACGAACGTTGTTAAGCACGGTAACCGCAAGGCGTCCTCCCAATGTGGAGGCGCGGACATGCTCGAGGCGCTCGGTGTGGACATCGAGCGCTCCCCCGAGGCCGTAGCGGAGGACCTGAAGGAGACGCACTTCGCGTTCCTGTTCTCGAAGGCCTACCACCCGGCCATGCGTTTCGCGGGCCCGGTGCGCAGCGAGCTGAAGGTTCCGACCGTCTTCAACCTGCTCGGCCCCATGACCAACCCGGCAAAGCCCGGTTATGGCCTCATCGGGTGTGCGTTCAAGGATCTCATGCCGATCATCGGCGGAGCATTCGCCCACCAGGGCAGCCGCGTGCTCGTCGTCCGCGGTATGGACGGCATGGACGAGATCAGCGTGTGCGCCCCAACCGACGTGGTCACGGTGGATGCCAACGGCCAGACCGGCGAGGAGATCATCAATCCGCGTTCCCTGGGCCTCGACTTCTACGAGGAGGACGCCCTGCGCGGCGGGGATGCCGAGTACAACGCCGAGATCGCCCGCAAGCTCTTCCGTGGCGAGCTCGAGGGCGCGATTAAGGACGCCGTCCTGCTCAACGGCGCCGCAGCGCTGGCCACCGTCGAGGGTTGGGAGGAAGACGGTCTGCAGGCCACGCTGAAGCGGAACATCGACCGCGCCCGCGAGAGCCTGGAGTCCGGCGCAGCCCTAGAGAAGATGGAGGCGATGATCGCCCGCTAGGGCCGCACCACTGCCCCATCAGGCCCCTCGGTAAAGGTTTAAAGCCTGACCGAGGGGCCTTTTGCGTTGCTTTTCAACCGAAGTACTCCGCTGCCGTTGATTATTGAACCGCGCGCACGCCTGTCCCTCAACCCGCCCCCGCTAGCCCAACCAGATGTACCGCCCCAGCGCGGTTGCAGATGCGATGGCCCGCCGGCTGGCAGCGAGGTATTGGCGAACAGGGTCCAGAAATACGGAACGCGGCCGGGTTCCCGTCGAGGGATCCCGGCCGCGGACTTAAAGCGTGTGAACGCTTAAGCGTTTAGTGGTCGTCGCGAGCGACACCGTACTGGAGGTTCATCATGACAGAGCCCCAGATCAGGAAGATTGCGCCGGCCACGATCAGCCAGAAGTGCCAGAAGGCCAGACCGTAAGCGACCAGCATCACGGCGATGGTCAGCTGCAGCGGCCAGATGGAGCCAGCGGAGAAGAAGCCCAGCACGCCAGCGCCGTCCTCAATCTCAGCCATCTCCCAGTCGGAAGGACCGATGTCGGTCTTGTTGTCGGTCAGGTGCAGGTACACAGCCAGCATCAGGGACAGCAGCAGGGCCAGGGTCAGGCCGGTGACACCAGCCCACTCGGTGCCCATCACACGGTTGGTCTCGACCAGGTGCTTGGTGCCCAGGATGTAGACCACGTCCATGACGAAGAAGAACAGGGCGAGGCCGTAGAAAAGCTTTGCTCCGGAAGTCATCTTTTCCTCTTTCTCTAGTTAGGAACTCGCGCGGTGCCCTTAGGCAGCGTTGCGGTCCGTCATGTTTTCGCCGGCTTCACGGGTGCCCGTGCGGTCGGAAACGAATGGGTGGGTAGAGGTGGAGTACGGAGCTTCACCGATGGACTTCAGAGCCTCGGAGTTCGGAGCCTCCGGGTTGTCCTGACGGAACTTGATGTAGTCCGCGAACTTCTCCGGGGAGACGACGCGCAGCTCGAAGTTCATCATGGAGTGGTAGGTACCGCACATCTCGGCACAGCGACCGACGAATGCTCCCTCTTCCTTGATCTCGGAGATCTGGAAGCGACGCTCAGACTGGTTTGCCTCTGGGTGCGGGAACACGTCGCGCTTGAAGAGGAACTCTGGGATCCAGAAGGAGTGGGCAACGTCCGCGGAGGCGAGGTTGAACTCGATTGCGGTGTTGGACGGAACAACCAGGACCGGAACCTCGTCGGTGGAGCCGACGGTCTCGATCTTGTTGAAGTTCAGGTAGCTGTAGTCTTCCTTCGAACGGCCGTGGATCGGGCCGACACCGTGGTTGGTGTTGGAGCGGATCTCGTACTTGGAGTCCTCAGCGCGCTGCTGAGCCTCCTTGTCGACGCCCTCGTAGTCCTGGCCGCCCAGCAGCTCGCCGTTGATCTCGCCGTAGCCGAACTTCCAGTTCCACTGGTAGCCGGTGACGTCGACCTTGACCTTCGGGTCCTTATCCAGGGCGGTAACGCTGTCCTGGGTCTGGACGTTGAAGAAGAACAGGACCATGACGATCAGGACCGGGAGGGTGGTGAGCACCAGCTCGAGCGGGACGTTGTAGCCCGTCTGACGTGGGAATTCCTCGTTGTCGCCACGGCGGGAGCGAGCCTTGCTGGAGTAGCGACCCATAACGAAGAACATCAGGGCCCACATGATGATACCGATGATCCAGGCAGCCACCCAGACCCAGACCCAGTAGTTGCCCATCTGCTCAGCCTCCGGGGTGATACCCATCGGCCAGCCCATGCGGAGAGCATGGAAAAAGCCGTTCTCCGGGGGCGCGACGTTACAACCAGCAAGGGCGAGGCCGGACAGGCCGAGCGTCCCTGCCATAGCAATACGGCGAGTCATACCGTGCACTTTTCGCTGTTCCACGCGATTATGCCTTCCTCGTTCACACGTTCATAGCCTTGGGTTTTTCGGCGTTATCGCTCGTGGTGAGCGCACGCTTGTTGCGCCCAAGACTGCTTCACTAGAGAACTTTAGACCATATACAGCGAATTGCCACTATTCGTTGCGGTGGGTGCCACATTTTGGGGGTTTCCTGTGAGCCCCTCCCCCCGTCCGGGGCAACTTGCCCGTTTTCTGCCCCGCGCGCCAGCTAGGACGAGCGCCCCCGAGCGCGTAGTTTGTAGTCTAACCGACCTGGCTCGCGGCCACCTCTGTTCCGCGCGTCAGTTTATATAGTCCCCGATGATTCAGGAGTAGTAAAGCACCCTATGTGTGGCCTACTTGGTTTACTGTCCGCCGACGGCACTGCCAACACGTTCACCGACCCGGTCGCTGAAGCGCTGCCGTGCATGCGTCACCGTGGTCCGGATGATAGCGGCACCTGGAACGACGACGATGTGGTCTTCGGCTTCAACCGCCTGTCCATCATCGACCTGGAGCACTCCCACCAGCCGCTGCAGTGGGGGCCGGCGGATCAGCCGAACCGCTACTCCATGACCTTCAACGGCGAGATCTACAACTACGTCGAACTGCGCGAGGAGCTCCAGCGCTTGGGTTACTCCTTTAATACCAGCGGCGACGGAGAGCCGATCGTCGTTGGTTTCCACCACTGGGGTGCCGATGTGGTCAACCACCTGCGTGGCATGTTCGGCATCGCGATCTGGGATTCGGTCGAGCGCCGCCTGTTCCTCGCTCGCGATCCGTTCGGCATCAAGCCGATGTACCTGGCGTCGACAGACAAGGCGACGGTCTTCTCTTCCGAGAAGAAGTGCATCCTTTCCCTTGCGGACGCCATCGGCCTGAACCTCGATCTGGATCCCCGGGCTATTGCTCACTACACAGATCTGCAGTACGTCCCTGAGCCGGAGAGCCTGCACAAGAACATCTTCCGTCTGGAGTCGGGCTCCCGCGCGTTCATCACTCCCCCAGCGGAGGGCGCACAGGGCGGCTGCACCATCGAGGAGGAGCGTTACTTCGAGCCGAAGTTCCCTGTGGCTAAGGTGCCGGCGGGCGGCGAGGATGCCCTCTTCCAGCGCATCGCCGAGGCCCTGGAGGATTCCGTGGCCAAGCACATGCGCGCGGACGTCACGGTGGGTTCCTTCCTTTCCGGCGGCATCGACTCCACGGCCATCGCCACCCTGGCGAAGCGCCACAACCCGGACCTGCTGACCTTCACCACGGGTTTCCAGCGCGAGGGCTACTCCGAGGTGGATGTCGCCGCGGAGTCCGCTGCGGCGATCGGCGCGGAGCACATCGTCAAGGTGGTCAGCCCGGAGGAGTTCGCCGACGCGGTGCCGAAGATCATGTGGTACCTGGACGACCCGGTTGCCGACCCGGCGCTGGTGCCGCTGTACTTTGTGGCAGCCGAAGCCCGCAAGCACGTGAAGGTCGTGCTCTCCGGCGAGGGCGCGGACGAGCTCTTCGGTGGCTACACCATTTATAAGGAGCCTTTGAGCCTCGCCCCATTCGAGAAGATTCCTGGCCCTATTAATAAGGTGTTGGCGAAGCTGGGCGACGCACTGCCGGACGGCGTGCGCGGTAAGTCGCTGCTGCAGCGCGGCACGATGTCCATGGAGGAGCGCTACTACGGCAACGCCCGCTCCTTCAACTACGAGCAGCTGGAGCGCGTCCTGCGCGAGGTCCGCCCCGAGTGGGATCACCGGGAGGTCACCGCCCCGATCTACGCGAAGTCGAGGGACATGGATCCGGTGGCCCGCATGCAGCACCTGGATCTGTTCACCTGGCTGCGCGGGGACATCCTGGTCAAGGCGGACAAGATCACGATGGCGAACTCCCTGGAGCTGCGCGTTCCGTTCCTGGACAAGGTCGTTTTCGACGTCGCGGAAACCCTCCCGATCGATATGAAGATCTCCCACGGGACGACGAAGTACGCGCTGCGTAAGGCGATGGAGCGCATCGTTCCGGAGCACGTGCTCAACCGCAAGAAGCTGGGCTTCCCGGTGCCGATCCGCCACTGGTTGGCCGGCGACGAGCTCTACGGCTGGGCGAAGAAGCACATCGAGGATTCCCAGACGGATCACATCTTCAACAAGGCCGAGGTTCTGGCGATGCTCGAGGAGCACCGGACGGCGATGAACTCCGGTTCCGGCCCGGATCACTCCCGCCGCCTATGGACGGTGCTGGCGTTCATGATCTGGCACGGCATCTTCGTGGAGAAGCGCATCGACCCGGGCATCAGCGAGCAGGATTACCCGGTGAAGCTCTAAGGCCACGCTCTTAGGCCGCTGGGCCGGGGCGGGAAACCCGCGCCCTAGGCCCTACCCCGGGCCCTACTCCCCCGGGGCCCTGCCAAGCCCTGGGACCTCACCGCTCGCTAGCCCCTGTTGGGCTCCTTGCAACAGAAAACGCCGCGGCACCCACTCAACGTGGGGCCGCGGCGTTTCGCCGTCTTCCCTCTTTCGCTCCCCCGCAGCCGCGGGGTCAAGGGCCTTTCTTCGGCTTAGGAGAAGGAGTCGCCGCAGGCGCAGGAGCCGGAAGCGTTCGGGTTATCGATCGTAAAGCCCTGGGACTCGATGGTGTCCGCGAAGTCGATCTTCGCACCCATCAGGTATGGGGCGGACATGCGGTCGACGACCAGGTTCACGCCCTCGTACTCGTCCTTCAGGTCTCCGTCCAGGGAGCGGTCATCGAAGAACAGCTGGTAACGCAGGCCAGCGCAGCCACCTGGCTGGACCGCGATGCGCAGTGCCAGGTCGTCGCGACCCTCCTGGGCCAGCAGGGAGCTTGCCTTGGCCACAGCGGCGTCGGTCAGCTCGACACCCGTGACCTTCTCTGGGGCAGTCATATTTCCTCCTCAATAAGGATGGTTTCGATGCTCGTTTAGGTTACTCGCGAAGCGGTGCGAATTCCACAAGCTCGCGCTCCGTCCTCCCGTACAACGAACGTCGCCGCGAAACTATTCCATCCTTTTGATAGCCCCCTGATTCTGCTCTAGCCTAAGAGGCGTGAAACAGTCGCGTAAGAAGAGCACATCCACCTCCGCTGCCGCCAGCACCGCCGCAGCATCCGCCGAGGCCACCCCAGAGGCTGGGGACAAGCAGCCTGCCAACAAGGCCTTCACCCCGCCGAAGGGTCGGCCGACCCCGAAGCGTAACGAGCAGGAGCGCCAGGCCGGCGTGCGCCGCGGCCCATACCAGGGCCCAGAAACCCCGGCCGAGGCCCGTAAGCGCCGTAAGGAACTCAAGGCCTCCATGTCCAAGGAGGAGTACAAGGAGCTCAAGGCCAAGGAGCGCCGGGAGCGCGAGGCCGAGCGCCGCCACATTAACGAGCGCATGATGGCCGGCGACGAGCGCTACCTCATGGACCGCGATAAGGGTCCGGAGCGTCGCTTCGTCCGCGACTGGGTGGATTCGCACCGCTACCTCGGCAACTACTTCATGCCGATCGCGCTGGTCGTGGTCGTGATCATGGTGATCGGCCTGCGCAACCCGATGCTGGCGAACACCGCCTCCCTGGTGATGTTCGGCATCCTGATCCTCATGGTCATCGAGGGCATCATCCTGGGCCGCAAAGTCAACCGCCTGGTGCGCGAGAAGTACCCGGACACCACGCTGGGTAAGTTCGGGCTGGGTATGTACGCCTTCGGCCGCGCGACGATGATCCGCAAGATGCGTAACCCTGCCCCGCAGGTAGAGATCGGCGAGGACGTTCGCTAAATGGCAGTGGACTTCACGGCCGTGGAAGCAGTCGATCCGACGCGCGTTGCTGAGGCGACCCGCCGGCTGGAGGCGACGACGATGGCTGCCGGTGGCGGCCGTGCGAGCTTGGGGGAGCTCGCCGCCTGGGGTGGCTGGTTGGCGGCCTGCCAGGGCCGGGAGCTGCCCGCCGCGCTGGAGCGCGTGACCTTGGCGGTCGTCGCGGGTGGGTCTTCAACGACGCCCAGCGTGTCCGTTCTCCCAGAGGACTCCCTTTCTCAGGTGGGCGAGCTGTATTCCTCGGGTCGCTCCCCCGTCGCCGCCGCTGCGGTGGCCCAGGATGTTCGGGTGGAGTTTATCGACGCCAACGCCGCGGCCGCCGATCAGCTTTCCACCGAGCAGGCCTCCCCTGGAGCGGAGCCCGGCATCGAGAAGTGGCTAGCGGCCGGCGCAGCTTTCGCCGATGCGGAGGCAGATAAGGGCACGGAGCTGCTGCTGCTCGGCGATTTCGGCCCGGGCACCACGACCGCGGCCGCGACAATCATCGGCGCGATCTGCGGGATCGAGCCGGTCAAGGTCATCGGCTGGGGTTCCGGCATTGACGACCAGGGCTGGCGGCGCAAGGTCGCCCAGATTCGCGACGGTATGTTCGCGGTGCGGGATGTGCGCACGGAGCCCCGCGAGATCCTCGCCCGGGTGGCCGCGCCGCAAATCGCGGTGCTGACCGGGATCCTCGCGCAGGCCGCGATTCGCCGCACCCCGGTGATCTTCGATGGGGCGGGCTGCGCGGCGGCCGCGCTGTGCGCGCAGATGCTGGCTCCCACCGCTCGCGACTGGTGGCAGCCTGCCTCTCCCGGCACGGAGCCGGCGATCGTGCCGGCGCTCGGCGCGTTGGGGCTGAGCCCGATCCTGCCGTCCAGAATCGGTCTGGGTCAGGGAGCGGGCACGCTGCTCGCGTTGCCGCACTTGCGCCTGGCCACGCAGTTTGCCGAGGGCGGGGCCTAAAACTGCACTCCCCTGATCAGCGCCCTGCCTAGCAACGCTTCAGGCCCCAGCGCCACCGAAAGTGAACTAGCCCCCGAAAGTTGGCTTGTTTACCCCTAGACGGTACGGAAACTGCTCCCCAGTAGTTGGTAGCTGATAACTCAGCCCAACTACTGGGGAACAGTTCATTTATTTAGCGGGGTTTCTTCGGTTTATGAGTCGTCTAATCGCGACAGCTAGCAGGTTGAAAGGGGTGCAAAGCAGCGCTATTCCCACAAAGGCAAAAACAACCCCAATTCCTTCTTGGGATGATATTCCAAAGGCTGCATCGAAGGCGAAAGCTGTGCCAAAACCTGAGCCTGTAAGAAGGGCTATAATGAGAGATTCCTTGACGGACCTGTAGTTAACATACGCAATCATGCTCGATCCGAGTATCAGGGAAATTCCGCAACCAATAATCTGCCATTTAGGGAAGTGAGTAGGCGCGCCATATAGAAAAAACTCTTCAATGCTTGATCCCGGAGACCATGAAAGCCAGGCTGCAGCTGACAGAAGTCCAACAAGAAAAGATGCAACGGGTGCCCTATATGGAAGTCGTGAGTTCTGAGCACTTTCAGGAACATGCCTGTTTATTAAAACGTAAACTACTACGGTGGGAACTAGCACCAAGATAAAGGCGGCCCAAAGGAATTGCCGAGGGTGAAAATTTCCAATCAGCATTGCGTCCCCAATCAAAGATTATCGCTGTGAAATCCTGTAACAACAACCCAGTAGGTATCTCTGAAGTCTCTGCATCCGTACCGTCGTGGGTCTGGGCCACTATAAACATTTGTGCAGATAGTTTCCATGTCGCGCCAGAGTTTGTTATTACAAGACCCGTACCCGATACCTATTCTATCCATTTCATCCATACAAATATCATGTCTAGCGCAACCGCCACTGAATTCAGCATTTTGTCCAGGGGAAGGGAATTGGTCTGGTGAGTTGGTGCAGTAGTCATGACGACCGATGCCAACCCAGTCCTTACTTCCGTCAATACAAGCCCAGTAGTCGTACTCTGATGGGATAGTAACACCGCCATATTGATCCTGAGTAGAGTCGGGGATCGGGCATCTGCTCACAGAGCGAGCAAACGTTTGGGGCGTTATGCCAGATGGTAGCGCTTGATCAACCGGAAGAGTCAGGCCTCTTGATTCAAGCAGTTCGAGTGCGAATTTGTTGATGATCTTTCCATTAACAAGCGACTCCCCTGAAGAATCAATGACAGCCCTAGCATCGAGTGGTTTTTTAGAAAAATCCTGTTTAACTAAAACTGGTGCTTCGGGATCTTGCTGCGCTGAACCTGCCGGGTACCCCCATTCTGACTTTTCGTACCCCCTGAGTGACCAAATGACGAGTGGCAGCCCTCGCACTTCATGCGCGCCGTGTTGTGGGTGCCAGTAGATCTTTCCGTCTACGAAGTTACTAAACCGCCCGATACCGTCAGGAGTTATTGTTTCATCACCTGTGGGGTAGCCTAGCGGGCCTTTCTCCGCTCCGGTGTGAACCCACTTGTTGTAGATCGCGCCGCGTATTGTGGCTAGGCCCGCCAGTGAGCCGTAGATGTGGCCGTGTTCGAAGGATTGCTTACGCCCGATACCATCAGACAGGCCAAATTCGTCGGTAGTGGGGTAGCCCAGCGGGCCACGCTCCCATCCGGTACGAGCCCAGGCGACAGAAAAGTGCGTGGTGATCGGATGAGCGCCGGTATTAGGGTGCCAGTAGATGAACCCGTTGACGAACTCGTTACGACGCCCTACACCATCGGGGACCTTCAACTCGTCAGATTTTGGCCACGTCAGGAAGCTTCGCGGCCCACCGAGAGAATCATATTTCTCGCGAATCTTTCCGCAGACCTTAAACGGGCTGGGCCAGTACGTCCGGCACGTATCGACGACGGCAAAATTCTGAGGCCGAGAGCGCGCCTGCGTGGCCTGTTCTTCAGCTTCTTGAACTTCGGCGCGGTTGGCTTGTTCTTTAGTGAAACCGCCGGGAATTTCCTCCTTATCGGAACGCATCTGTCCCGGAGTGACCTTGCTCTTGGGGTTGGTGGTAGGGTGCCAGTTTTTGCCCGCTTGGTTATCGACGGTGTTGTCATCGAAGCCTGGTTCTGCCGGTTCGAGATCTTCGCGCCCGGGGGCGACGTAATCGGCGTTATTTGCGGATGGTGTGCTGGCAGCTGCCGGTGGCTGTGCGGACTGAGACTGCACAGCGGGAGTGAAACCGATGCTGAGGGTGAGGGTGAACAGGAGGGTGGAGATAATGCGAGATGGTCTGGCCATGGTGGGTCATCTTTCGATGTGATGAATGGGTAGAAATGACCCTAGCGCGCGATGGCTACTTTAGGGCAGAAACCACTTAACAGCTAGGAAATCTTACAAAAATGCAGGAAGAATCCTAAACGTATTAAGCCTGGATTTTTCTGACAGCGCTATTCCTCGCTATATCTGTTCTTTTTATATATGGAACATGTGAACGGCCGAGGGTGCGCTAGCCCCCTTCCGAAACTTGGACTTGTTAAATCCTAGTCGGTTAGGAGCTCAAGGGGCTGATTCCGATATTGCATTGGAGTCAGGCCCTTGAGTCGTTGTTGGATGCGTGCAGTGTTGCACCACTTGACGTACTCGTTGATTGCGTGGTTCAACTCCCCGACGCTATCGAGGACCCCCGGGGGGGGGACATCCCTGCCCTTAAATGCCCAGAGAAGTTCTCCATTACGGCGCTGCTATAGCAGTTTGCTTTACGCGCCATCGATCATGTGATCGGCACCGTCGATAGAGCCTGCGTGATGCATACCTCAGCACTCCGACTCTGCGTGCAGCGCCGTGGTTTCCCACGCCCTATACGCACCAGGTAACTTACTGCTCGCGCTAATCTTCGCGCGGCGAACTTCGCGCGCTCAACGAAAAACTGCTCCTCACTAGTTGGTAGCTGATAACTCAGGCCGACTAATGGGAGCAGTTCAAAGACGGTTGCCGGGGCCTCAATCTCTCTCCACCGCCGCGCGAGGCGCGTTACGGAGCTAGGGCGTTATCGCAGGCGCGCTACTGCAGGTCCTCAGCCGGAACCAGGGTATGCAGCCAACCGTGCTTATCCTCCACGGCACCGCGCTGGATGCCCGTGAGGTGGTCGCGCAACCGCATGGTGACCTCCCCGGTCTGGGCACCGTTGATGTCGTACGCACCGCCGGCGTACTTCACGGAGCCCACCGGGGTGACCACGGCCGCGGTGCCGCAGGCCAGCACCTCGGAGAGCATGCCGGAGTTCGCGGCCTGCTCCCACTCCTCGATGGAGATGCGGCGCTCGTTGACGTTGTAGCCCAGGTCCCGGGCGACCTGGATCAGGGAGTCGCGGGTCACGCCCGGCAGCAGGGAGCCGGAGAGCTCCGGGGTGATGACCTCGGCATTCTCCCCCTCGCCGAAGACGAACATGAGGTTCATGCCGCCCATCTCCTCGACCCACTTGCGCTCGACGGCGTCCAGCCACACGACCTGGTCGCAGCCCTGCTCGGCGGCCTGGGCCTGGGCCATGAGGGAACCGGCGTAGTTACCAGCGCACTTCGCGGCACCGGTGCCGCCGGGTGCGGCGCGCACGTACTCGGTGGACAGCCACACGCTCACCGGCTTGATGCCGCCGGTGAAGTAGGCGCCCGCCGGGGAGGCGATGACCATGTAGGTGTAGGTCTTGGATGGCTGCACACCCAGGTGGACGTCCCGGGCGATCATCAGCGGGCGCAGGTACAGCGCGGCCTCGCCGCCTGCTGCTGGCACCCACTCGTGGTCGATGGCGACCAGCTGCTTCAGGGACTCGAGGAACAGCTCCTCCGGCAGCGGGGCCATGCCCAGGCGCTCGGCGGAACGGGCCATACGCTGGGCGTTCTGCTCCGGGCGGAAGGTGGCGATGCTGCCGTCCGGCTGGCGGTAAGCCTTAATGCCCTCGAAGATGGCCTGGCCGTAGTGGAAGACCATGCTGGCCGGGTCCATACTCAGCGGACCGTAGGGCTCGACGCGGGCGTTGTGCCAGCCGATCTCCTCGTCGTAGTCGATGAGGACCATGTGGTCGGTGAAGTGGACGCCGAAGCCCGGGTTCTCGAGGACCTTGGCGATGTCCGCCGAGGAGGTGCGGTTCTCGTTCGGCGTGACGGTGAAGCTCAGATTGGTGTTTGGTGCGGTGGTGTTCGGTGTGCTTTCGCTCATGGCTACAACCATAGTTCCTCGAAAAATTGTGAGTACAGTTGATGGCGCATTAGTGAGTTTTCGCATTGCGAAAGGATTGATTTTCGATCATGACCACCCAGCCAGGCCAGCCGATCGCGCTGGATCCCGCCCAGACTTATTCCGCCCTGCCGAACCGTGGCACGATGCCGGCGATTGACCTCGTCGCGGAGGTTCCGGCAGACGCGGAGGTGGACACGCTTATCGTTCCGGTGTTCCAGGGTGCCAACGGCCTGGAGCTGGCCGCCACGGGTTCTGGTCTGTTGAGCAAGGAGCAGGAGATCACCCTGTGGCGCGTGCTCACCAGCGTGGGTGCGACTGGCAAACGCGAGGAGCTCACCCCGGTTCCGGGCGAGCTGCTGGCGACCGAGGGCACTGCCCCGGCGGCCAAGATCCTGGCGCTGGGCCTGGGCGATATCGACGAATCCACGGACGAGGACATCCGCGAGCTCGCGGGCGTGGCCTCCCGTGCTGCGAGCCTGGGTTCCAAGGTCGTCTCTAGCCTCGGGTTGATTTCCCCGGAGGCCGCGCTGGTCGGTCACGCCCTGGGTGGTTACCGTTTCGCTGGCTTCAAGGGCGCTTCCGCCAAGGACGCCGCTGGTCAGGACGTTTCCGCTAAGGACGACGACGCAGCGTCCGACTCCCCCGCCACCATCACGGTGCTCGCCCGCGAGGCCGACGCCGCCCTGCTGGCCCAGGCTCAGGTTGACGCCGCCGCGGTGGCGCTGGCCCGCGACTTCGTGAATACCCCGGCGAACTTCCTGTACCCGGAGACCTATGCCAACACGATCCGCGAGGTCGCTGAGGCCGTGGGGCTGGGCGTCGAAATCCTGGATGAAAAGGAGCTGGAGGAGAAGGGCTACGGCGGCATCGTCGGCGTCGGTAAGGGCAGTGAGCACGCCCCACGCCTAGTGCGCCTGACCCACGAGCCGTCCGCGGATAACGAGGCACCGCAGGTCGCACTCGTCGGTAAGGGCGTGACCTTCGATACCGGCGGTATTTCCCTGAAGCCGGGCGCGAATATGTGGGACATGATTTCGGACATGGGTGGTTCCGCGGCTGTCGTCGCCACGATGGTGGCTGCCGCACGCCTGGACCTGCCGATGAAGGTCATCGCCACGATCCCGCTGGCGGAGAACACCCCGAGCTCCACCGCGACCCGCCCAGGTGACGTGCTGCGCCACTACAACGGTCTGACCACCGAGGTGCTGAACACGGACGCCGAGGGCCGCCTGATCCTGGCGGATGCGATGGCGCGCGCCTGCGAGGATGAGCCAGATTACCTCATCGAGACCGCGACCCTGACCGGCGCGCAGATGGTGGCGCTGGGCAACCGCACCCCGGGTGTCATGGGTTCCATCGCCTTCCGCGACAAGGTGGCGGAACTGTCCCAGGAGATCGGCGAGAACGGTTGGGCCATGCCGCTGCCGCCTGAGCTGGGCGAGGCGCTGAAGTCCGATGTGGCCGACCTGCGCAATATCTCCGCCAGCCGCTGGGGTGGCATGTCGGTGGCTGGCCACTACTTGGCCAACTTCGTGACCGAGGGCGTGGAGTGGGTGCACGTCGATATCGCCGGCCCGGCGTATAACACCGAGGGCGCGTTCGGCTACACCCCGAAGCGCGGCACCGGTGTGCCGGTGCGCACGATCCTGGCGACCCTGCGCCACCTGGCGGCGTCCACCAAGGAGGGCTAGCCCCCGCCCTGGTCCCCCTGGGCGAGACCTGCTCAGGGCGAGGGCCCCTTCCCCGGGCAGCTAGTACCCCGGGCGAAGCCCCCCTTCCCCCTGGGAGCGCTAGGACTCCTCTTCCGAGCGGCGCGCCTGTTCCATGCGGGCGCGCCGTTCGCGCTGTTCCAGACGCTTTTTGATCAGCCGGTCGCGCTCGATGCGGTCGCGCATGCGCTGCGGGTAGCCGGTCTCTTCGGCGAAGTAGAGGGGGATGTTGAGCTTCTTGGCGACCACGTCGATGCCCTTCGGCCCGCCGATCTTGCGCCGCGTCCAGTCGCCGGAGCCGTCAACGAGGACGACCGACATCTCGTTGATGAGGGTCTCGGGTTCCACAAAGCCCTCCACCCCGCCGGTCTGACCACCGTGCTGCGCGGACCAGGTGCTCAGGTACTCCAAATCACGTGCGCGGATGGTGTCTCCGGGCGCACGCGGCGGCTTGGTCTGATTCTTGCTGGATCGGCCAAAAAGATTGAACACAACTCACCATTCTAGGCAGTCCGGTTCTCGGTCGGGGTTGGGTGCGTCGAAACTTGCTTGAGAGCGTACAATTGTTGAGTAACTGGTCTTTAAACTCGACCACAGCTAGTTTTCGCGTTTCAAGAGGAGCTTCAACACCATGGCGCAGTCCGTCGAAATGCCCGAGTTGGGCGAATCGGTCACTGAGGGCACCATCACCCAGTGGCTGAAGAAGGTTGGCGACAAGGTAGAGGTGGATGAGCCTTTGCTCGAGGTGTCCACCGACAAGGTTGATACCGAGATCCCCTCCCCTGTTGCCGGCGTTCTGCTGAAGGTAATGGCCGAAGAGGACGACACGATCGAGGTCGGTTCCGTCATCGCTGAGATCGGCGAGGAGGATGAAGCTCCTTCCTCCGACGACGAGGGCGACGACTCCTCCGACGAGGACGAGGCTGCAGACAGCTCCGACGAGGACGCTGCTGAGGAGTCCGAGGACGACTCCTCCGACGAGTCTTCTGACGATTCCGCTTCCGAGGGTTCCGGTGAGGGCGAGGACGTCACCATGCCGGAGCTCGGCGAGTCCGTCACCGAGGGCACCATCACCCAGTGGCTGAAGTCCGTCGGCGACAAGGTCGAGGTCGACGAGCCGCTGCTCGAGGTCTCCACCGACAAGGTCGACACCGAGATCCCATCTCCGGTCGCAGGCACCCTGGTCGAGATCCTCGCAGAGGAGGACGACACCGTCGAGGTCGGCGACGTCATCGCCCGCATCGGCGACGGCTCCGGCAAGCCGGCCAAGAAGGAAGAGCCGAAGGCTGAGGAGCGGGAGGAGACCGAGGACGAGGACGCTGAGGACTCCTCCGAGGACGCATCCGAGGACACCTCCTCCGACGAGTCTTCTGACGATTCCGCTTCCGAGGGTTCCGGTGAGGGCGAGGACGTCACCATGCCGGAGCTCGGCGAGTCCGTCACCGAGGGCACCATCACCCAGTGGCTGAAGTCCGTCGGCGACAAGGTCGAGGTCGACGAGCCGCTGCTCGAGGTCTCCACCGACAAGGTCGACACCGAGATCCCATCCCCGGTCGCAGGCACCCTGGTCGAGATCCTCGCTGAGGAGGACGACACCGTCGAGGTCGGCGACGTCATCGCCCGCATCGGCGACGGCTCCGGCAAGCCGGCCAAGAAGGAAGAGCCCAAGAAGGAGAAGTCCGAGGACAAGTCTTCCGAGAAGGAAGAGAAGTCTGAGAAGAAGGACGACTCCAAGCAGGAGCAGAAGTCCGAGAAGAAGGACTCCGGCAAGGACAAGGCCGCGTCCGCCCGCGAGGCTGCGCGCGATAAGGCTGCGGAGACCACCGCACGCCCGAACGTCGCTGACCGCAGCGCGAAGTCCGGCTCCGCTGGCGAGCCGTCCGGCGATAACCTGCCGTACGTGACCCCGCTGGTCCGCAAGCTGGCCGAGAAGAACAACGTGGACCTCTCCAAGGTCACCGGCACCGGCGTTGGCGGCCGCATCCGCAAGCAGGACGTCCTGGCTGCTGCCGAGGGCGATAACATCACCACCGGCGCGAAGACCAACCTGCCGGCCGGCCCGCGTGCGTCCACGCACAAGGTCGACCCGGATAAGCAGGAGCTGATCGGCACGACCCAGAAGGTCAACCGCATCCGCGAGATCACGGCACGCACCACCCTGGAGTCCCTGCGCAACTCCGCGCAGCTGACCCAGGTCCACGAGGTCGACATGACCCTCGTCGCCGACCTGCGCGCGAAGTCCAAGAAGGCCTTCCAGGACGCCCACGGCGTGAACCTGACCTTCCTGCCGTTCTTCGCGAAGGCTGCCGTCGAGGCGCTCATCTCCCACCCGAACGTCAACGCGTCCTACAACGCTGAGACCAAGGAGATGACCTACCACGACCGCGTGAACCTGAGCATCGCGGTGGACACCGAGGACGGCCTGCTCTCCCCGGTCATCCACGATGCGCAGGACCTGAGCCTGCCGGAGCTGGCGAAGGCCATCGCGGACATCGCTGACCGCGCACGCAACAAGAAGCTGAAGCCGAACGATCTGGCCGGTGGCACCTTCACCATCACCAACATCGGTTCCGAGGGTGCCCTGACCGACACCCCGATCCTGGTTCCGCCGCAGGCAGCCATGGTCGGCACCGGTGCGATCGTGAAGCGCCCGGTCGTCCTGACCGAAGACGAGAACGAGGCCATCGCTATCCGCGACATGGTCTTCCTGCCGCTGACCTACGACCACCAGGTCATCGACGGCGCCGACGCAGGCCGCTTCATGTCCACCCTGCGCGACCGCCTGGAGAAGGGTGACTTCGAGGAAGACCTGGAGCTCTAAGCTCCTTCCTCCCCTCCCTGGGGCCGTAAGCCCCCGCCCCTACACGGTGGCGCTGGTTGATGGCAGCGCCACGCGCGGAAGATAGCGCCCGCGGGTAGTACCGAGCACGCCGCTCGCCCCGCAGCATTTAGACCCCTGAGCCTCAAGGCTTGGGGGTTTTATGCTGCGCGCTACACTTGGCAAACATGGGCTTTCAAACCGGCAGTATCCGCATGGACTCCACCCCGATCGAGGTCAACGAGCTCGGGACCGTGGACTACGAAGAGACCTGGCATCGCCAGGCTGAACTCGCCGCCGAACGCGCCGAGGGGAAGATCGGCGACCAGCTGCTGATGCTGGAACACCCGTCGACCTACACGGCGGGTAAGCGCACGGAGGACAGTGACCGGCCGGATAACGGGCTGCCGGTGGTGGACGTCGACCGTGGTGGTCGCATCACCTGGCACGGTCCCGGCCAGCTGGTTGCCTACCCGATCATCAAGCTGGCCGACCCGGTGGACGTGGTGGACTATGTCCGCCGCCTGGAGGAGGCACTGATCCAGACCTGTAAGGACGTGGGCCTGGAGGGCACGGGCCGCGTCGAGGGCCGTTCTGGGGTGTGGCTGCCCGCCGGCGTGGTGGGCGGCGAGCTGAAGCCCGCCCGGAAGATCGCAGCGATCGGCATTCGTGTCACCCGCGGGGTGACGATGCACGGGGTCTCCCTGAACTGTGACAACACCATGGAGTACTACGGGCACATCGTGCCCTGCGGCATCGCCGATGCCGGGGTGACCACGCTCTCCGCCGAGCTCGGCCGGGACGTCACCGTCGAGGAGTGCCGCGAGGCGCTGGAGAAGAACATCGTGGCCGCGCTGAACGGCGAGCTGGCGGTGCACAAGGACTAGCCGCAGTGCTCGCCATGCCGGTGATGTTTGGGCAGGTCAGCCCGCACGCCGAGATTGTTAGCAATCATCGGGGGACCAGCGTAGGGTGGTCTGTATGACTGTCAGCGCTAACGGACGCCGGATGCTTCGCATTGAAGCTAAGAACTCGCAGACCCCCATCGAGGCTAAGCCCCGCTGGATCCGCACCACCGCGAAGATGGGCCCCGAGTATCGGGACATGAAGAACCGCGTGACGGGCATGAGCCTGCACACCGTGTGCCAGGAGGCTGGCTGCCCGAATATCCACGAGTGCTGGGAGGACCGCGAGGCCTCCTTCCTCATCGGCGGCGACACCTGCTCCCGCCGTTGCGACTTCTGCCAGATTAAGTCCGGTAAGCCCACTCCCCTGGACCGCGACGAGCCGCGCCGTGTGGCGGAGTCCGTCCGCGAGATGGGCCTAAAGTACGCCACCGTCACGGGCGTGACCCGCGACGACCTGGACGACGAGGGCGCCTGGCTGTACGCGGAGGTCGTCCGCAAGATCCACGAGCTCAACCCAAACACGGGCGTGGAGAACCTCACCCCGGATTTCTCGAATAAGCCGGAGCTGCTGCAGATCGTGTTCGAGTCCCAGCCGGAGGTCTTCGCCCACAACCTGGAGACCGTGCCGCGCATCTTCAAGCGCATCCGCCCGGCCTTCAAGTACGAGCGCTCCCTGGAGGTCATCCGTGCGGCTCACGATTACGGGCTGATCACGAAGTCCAACCTGATCCTGGGCATGGGCGAGACCGAGGAGGAAGTCGTGGAGGCCATGCGTGACCTGCGCGAGGCGGGCACCGACATCCTCACGATTACCCAGTACCTGCGCCCGACCTCCATGCACCACCCGATCGAGCGTTGGGTGCGCCCGGAGGAGTTCGTGGCACACTCCGAGGCTGCTTATGACATGGGCTTCCCGGCTGTCATGTCCGGCCCGCTGGTTCGCTCCAGCTACCGTTCCGGCCGCCTGTACGCGCAGGCGATGCGCGCCCGTGGCCGGGAGATCCCGGAGAACCTCTCGCACCTCAATGAGAAGCTAGACGGCTCCACCCAGCAGGAGGCCACCAACCTGCTGGATAAGTACGGCGCTTCCGAGGAGACCCCGGTCGCTTACCGCTAGGGAAACCCAGCGATGTAGCGCTAAAGATAATCCTGCGGCGTACCGCTAGCGCGAGAAGCGTTGAGACGCGCGTAAGGCTTCGCCCCTTGCGCGCGTTTCTTTGTTTTTCGCTGCATGTTCTATCCTGGAGCACATGGCTAAGGACATCCGCGAGAAGGAAAACAAGAAGGCAGAAAAGGCCGCCAAGCGCGCCGCCCGCAAGGAGCAGCGCGGTCAGCTGTGGCAGGCCTTTAAGCTGCAGCGGCAGCGCGATAAGAAGCTGATCCCGCTGATGCTGGTGGGCTTTTTGGTGCCCGTCGTGCTTCTGCTTCTGCTTTCCACTGTGTTCGGCTGGTGGTGGCTGAACCTCATCGTGGGTATCCTGCTGGGCATCGCCGTGGCGGTGTGGGTGTTCACCCGCCGCCTGCAGAAGGGTGTCTACGAGCAGATCGAGGGCGAGGCCGGCGCTGCCGCCTGGACCCTGAACAACCTGCGCGACGGCGTGGGCATGAAGTGGATTGTCGAGCCGGGCATCGCGCAAAACACGAACCTGGATGCCGTCCACCGCGTCGTCGGCACCCCGGGCATCGTCCTGGTCGGTGAGGGTGATTCGAACCGTGTAAAGCAGATGATCGCCCGCGAGCGGAAGAAGATCGCCCGCATCGCTGGCAGTGCCCCGATCTACGACGTCGTCGTCGGCGACGGTGAGGGCGAAGTTCCGGTCCGTAAGCTGCAGAACCACCTGATGCGTCTGCCACGGAACATTAAGAAGAACGAGGTCGATGCGCTGAACTCCCGCATCGATTCGATTTCCCGCCTGCAGTCCCCGATGGCGAATATGCCGAAGGGTCCGCTGCCGAAGGGCGGACAGATGGCCGGCATGAACCGCCGCGCCCGCCGTGCTGCACAGCGTGGCAAGAAGTAAAACTTAAGATATTTTGCGCTCAACCGGCCGCACTCTGTGGCCGGTTTTTGCTTGGAGATTTGGGATTAATTTGTGGAATTAACGAACATCGGGATCGTCATGCTGATGAACATGCTCGGCGTGATGACCCCTGGACCAGACCTGTTCCTGGTGCTGCGGATGGCCTCCCGCTCGCGGAAGCATGCCTTCGCGGCGATCGGCGGGATCGTCACGGCCCTGATGTTCTGGTCGACGCTGGCCGTGACCGGCGCGAGCGCGCTGCTGAATAAGAAGCCGTGGATCCTGGATTATCTGCAGATCTTCGGTGGCCTGTGGTTGGGCTATATGGCCTTTAGCCTGCTGCAGCAGGTGCGGGAGTACTACCGCACGCGGGTGGGGGCGAACGCTGATCTGGTGATGCCCCCGGGCTTGGGCTCGCCGCGTGCTGCCTACCGCACGGGCGTGGCGACGAACCTCTCCAACCCGAAGGTCGTGCTGTACTTCACGGCGATTCTGGCGCCGTTCCTGCCGGTGGGCGCGCCGTGGTGGGTCTCTGTGGTCTATGTGGTCACCATCATGGCCTCGGCGGCGATTGTGTTCAGCCTGATCGCGCTGTTTGTGTCGACGCAGCGGGTGCAGTCGCGGTTGCTCTCCGTCTCCCACCTGATCGACTTGGGTGCGGGGCTGTTCTTCGCCGTGGTTTCGGTGACGTTGCTGTACAACGGCCTGACCGGCCTGTTGGGCTAGCGCTTCGGCGCCGGCGGTCTCGTTTCGCCGGGGCTCCCCCTCCTGGGTCCCGCAGCCAGCCCCTCTTTCTTGAGCTCCCCCGGTCGCTTTGCCCCTGTTTCTTGCGCCCCCGGTGGTTTTGCCCCTGTGGCCGCGCGGTCCGCGGCCCTGTTCCCCTTTTCGGGAGGGGCTAGCGGGTCTTGATGACGCCGGTTTGGGTCACGCGGTCGTGCAGCCCGCGGCCGTCGGTGTCCTGGACGACGGGCGGGAACATGAAGATGGTCAGCAGGATGCGCACGAAGGAGCGCCAGAGACCGACGCGCTGGGTGGCGTCGTCCAGGCGGGCGACACCGATGCCCATCACCGCGTGGCCTGGGGTCTGGGCCAGCAGCCAGACGGTGAGCAGGCGCATCAGCACGAAGACCAGCATGGTGAGGGTGGACAGGCCACCGAACTTGGTGGTCTGGGTGGTGATGAAGAACGCGATGCCCATGCTGAGGAACCAGTCGATGAGCAGCGCGATCATGCGGGGCATCAGCGGTGAGAGCGAGCCGGGACCGTCCTTGGGCAGGCCGATAGCCTCGCCCGGGTAGGAGCTGAGTTTGTTCGGGTCTTCGTTTTGGCCGGGCAGCTGGGGGCCCTCGAGCCAGGAGCGCTTCTGAGTCATGATGGTTTTGAGCCTATCCAAGCGCGGGGGTGGGAACAATTTCCCGCGCCCCTGCTGGGCTTATTAGGCTGCCCTGACCCGGCTGGAGTGAGGCTCGGCCCGGGACCGGGGTTAGCGGCTGATCACCTTCTTCGTGGTGCGCGGCTTGGCGCCCAAGAATTGGCGTTTGAAGTACTCGGAGACCGAGCTGGCCCACTGGCCGGCGCCTGGCTTTACTTGTCGCCCGGTGTTGGCCGCCCCTCCCCGTGCGCCAGGCGCCATGCCGCCGTAGAAGCCGCGGCCGCGTTGGTTGTTCTGCGCAGCGGCGGCCTGCTCGGCGTGCGGTGATGCCGTGGTCGAATAGCCGTGGCTGGTGCCGTGCATGCCCGTGTTCGGGGCCGTGTTGGGAGTGCCCGGCGCGCCGACACCGTGCAGCCCGCGGCCCGCCGCACCGTTGCGGAGGTTCTCCGGGTGTGCGGCTGGTAGTTCGGGGCGGACGACGGTGGCCCGTGGCGTTCTCCCCTGCCCGGTGGTGGCGTGGGTTCCGTAGCCGTGGTTGCGGCTACCGGTGCGTTCGCCGGTTGTTTCTGCCCCGCCGAGCCCCGGTGCGTTACGGAGGGCGGAATGCGCGCCGGTGCCGTGTGGAGCACTGCCTGCCCGTGGCACCGGCGCGTGTCCTGCGTTTGGCCGGTGTGCACCCGTCGTCGGCAGCGCGGGGCGAGCGGGCTGTGCTCCCCTCGCGCTCGGGCTCCCACCTGCACCGCGTTGGTTGGTTCCAGGCAGGGCGAGGCCCGGTGCGGCTGCGTTGGATGGAGCCCCGCCCGGCATGCCTGCTGTGTGGGCGGGGGCGTGCGCGGGCAGCTGCGCACCTGCCGGCGCCACGCCCGGACCCGCGGGTGCTGCGGTGTTAGCACCTGCCGGGGCGACGTGCTGCTGGCTGGCGGGGATGTGCTCCCCTGCCGCTGGGCTGGTGTTCCCGGCTGCTGGCGCGTTGGCGGCGGCGTTACCCCGACCTGCCTCCGTCACAGCGTCGGCGGTTTGTGCCCCGAGTTCTTGGACGTTGTTCGCAGCGGCGGGTGCGACGTTGCCGTTGATGCCCTGGAATGCCTCGGCGGGGCCGGCGGTGTTGAAGCTGGTGATGTTCACCCCGCCGCCCCCGTTGTGCCCGACGACGGGCACCCCGAAGTTGTGGACCGGTGGCTTGAGCAGCTCCAGCGAGGGCTGCAGGTGCGTGCTCACGAAGGTCGCTACCGCAGCTTTCCGGGCAGCCAACACCCCGGGCCCAGTCCCTGCCAGTGAGTTAGTGCTCAGCAGCCCTTGGAGATAAGTCAGGTTCGCTGCCCTCACCACTGGAAACTGGCTCGCAGATTCGGCCATGAGCGCAGCGTTGCCGGAGATGTTGTGGCCCCGCTTAACGAAGTCCTCCAGAGCATTCCGCACCTCATCGAAAGCTCTCCCCCTGTTGTTTCGGGCGAGGTCGCCGGAGATCGAGTGCAGGGTGTGCGCCGTGGCCTCCAAGCGGGTGGCTGCCTGCGACCATCTTTCTGCTGATGCCAGTGGTGCTGCATCCGAGCTGGTGAACATTCCGATCAGAACTTCAAGCTCGGTGCCTGCTTCCGCGACTGTCACGGGCGCCGTGTAGTTCAGGTTCTTGAATGGTTCGTTGTCTCGTGGCTGAAAACATTCAAAGCTGCCAACTCCAGCTGCGTGCTTCGCGACATCAAATTTGTCGAGCACCTTCGCGCTGGACTTATCCTGCTGATCGATCGCGAAGCCGAGGCTATCCAGCAGATCCATCGCCCACTGCAGGTCCGACTCGTATTTCTCCATGGCCTGCAGCACGTCCCCGGGCTGGCCGTTCCAGAACGTCTCGTGCTGAGCATAGGCCTTGGCCAACGAAGGAACCGTTGTGTAACTCTGCGTCCAAAACTCTATCTGGTCAGGGGTTGCCCTGTTGGCCAGTGTCGACGCGATCCCCTGCTTCGCACCGTCAATGTCTGCGATAGAAGCTTGCAAGTCCATTTATGACTCCCCCAAAACATTGTTGAGCACCTGCCAATAGAAGGCGCTATTTTTACAATTCGCTTCTCGCGATCTCACGTTCAAGTTTCCCGATTGGACATAGAGCCGGTGTTCATCCCGAAGGCGGGTTCCCCGAGCAACGCAGGCCACAGCTTCAGGGTTCGATGCGATGACTACAAGCGCAGATTCTCGAGACAACTGGTAGTCGGTCTCCCCCTGGTACACCTCGAGATCGCCCATCGGCGTTCCCAAAGAGGTGGCGATGGTATCCAGCTGTTCAGCCCTATCCACGCCGTAGTTCACATATGTGCAGCCATAGCGATAGTCGTAGTTGCTACCCAACCCCTCGTCATCCGTGTACCCCAGCTCGGCCATGCGCTCGCGCACCACCGGGCTGCAAATATCCGGCAAGCCCACGAAGTCCCCCTTCACCTGCCTCTGCTTCAACTTTGGGATGTCCACCGGCTCGCCCACGAAGCGCTGCGATTCCCACACCACATGCTCCCGGCGGCCGTAGGGCTCCTTCTCGAACCAGATGCCGTCGAAGCCCTCCGGCCTGGGCCAAGAAAGATCCATCCCACCGTTATTAGACAACCGCTCGCCCAGTTCGGTTCCCACGTAGTTCCCCGCGTCCACGATCGGCATCACCCCCGCAGCCTCCCGCCGCAGCTCGCCACCCGTGCCGGGCGCGAAACCCATCACCCCCGCCAACCCCAGAACCATGGCGATCACCACCACAACCCGCATAATCCCGCGGGGAGATCGGGTGGATTTGCGGGGGTTGACGTCGTAAAAAAAGCTGGTCACAGCGCCCCCTCGAAAACAACGACTTCCCACCCCACCCCGCAACCGGTGCCCCCTGCTGCGGGAACGAGGTAAAAGAAACAGTAACCCAGCGGCCACCGGCGTGGACGGGAAAAACGGAAAGTTCACCCCCGCGTTATCCCCGAGGGCAATACTCCGGATAACGGCGGGTAAAATATGACCCCAGCAACCCCCGAAAACACGACTACGAAGAGCGGAGTTTAGCGTGGCATTTGAAACACCCGAAGAGGTCGTGAAGTTCATCAAGGACGAGGACGTGGAGTTCGTCGACATCCGCTTCACGGACGTCCCTGGCACCGAACAGCACTTCAGCATCCCCGCAGAGGCTTTCGACGAGGACGCCATCGAGGAAGGCCTGGCCTTCGACGGTTCCTCCATCCGCGGATTCACCACCATCGACGAGTCCGACATGAACCTCCTGCCGGACCTGTCCACCGCGAAGATCGACCCCTTCCGCGAGGCGAAGACGCTGAACATTAAGTTCTTCGTCCACGACCCGTTCACCCGCGAGCCGTTCAGCCGCGACCCGCGCAATGTGGCGCGTAAGGCGGAGCAGTACCTGGCGTCCACCGGTATTGCGGATACCTGCTTCTTCGGCGCGGAGGCGGAGTTCTACCTCTTCGACTCGGTGCGCTACCGCGTGGAGGGCCACGAGGCGTTCTACAGCATGGATTCGGATTCCGGCTGGTGGAACCGCGACCAGGAATTCGACCTGGATGGGTCCCGCAACCTGGGCTACAAGACCCGCCCGAAGGGTGGCTACTTCCCGGTCGCGCCGTACGACCGCTACCAGGACCTGCGCGACGAGATGAGCAAGGAGCTCATGAAGGCGGGCTTCACCCTGGAGCGCCTGCACCACGAGGTGGGCTCTGGCGGTCAGCAGGAGATCAACTACAAGTTCGACACGCTGCTGGCCGCGGCGGATGACATCCAGACCTTCAAGTACATCATCCGCAACGTGGCGTGGCGGAACGGGAAGTCCGCGACCTTCATGCCGAAGCCGCTGGCCGGCGATAACGGTTCGGGTATGCACGCGCACCAGTCCCTGTGGAAGGACGGCGAGCCGCTGTTCCACGACGAGAACGGTTACGCAGGGCTGTCTGATACCGCCCGCTACTACATCGGCGGCATCCTGGAGCACGCTGGCGCGGTGCTGGCGTTCACCAACCCGACGCTGAACTCCTACCACCGTCTGGTGCCGGGTTTCGAGGCTCCGATCAACCTGGTGTACTCGCAGCGCAACCGTTCCGCTGCGGTGCGTATCCCGATCACGGGCTCGAACCCGAAGGCGAAGCGCATTGAGTTCCGTGCGCCGGACCCGAGCGGTAACCCGTACCTCGGCTTTGCCGCGATGATGCTGGCTGGCCTGGATGGCATCAAGAACCGCATCGAGCCGCACGAGCCGGTGGATAAGGACCTCTACGAGCTGCCGCCGGAGGAGGCGAAGAGCATCCCGCAGGCGCCGACCTCCCTGGAGGGCGCGCTGAAGGCCCTGGAGGATGACAACGAGTTCCTCACCGAGGGTGGCGTGTTCACCGACGACCTGATCGACACATACATCCGCTACAAGGTGGATAACGAGATCATGCCGTCTCGCCTGCGCCCGACTCCGCTGGAGTTCGAGATGTACTACGACTGCTAGTTGCTGTTGTAGCGGGAGGCCCGGGAGCGTGATGCTTCCGGGCCTTAAGCTGCTGGGAGAGCCACCTAGTGGAGCTCCGCTAGCTAGTGGCGCTCCGCCAACTCCGCGAAGATTGCCGTGTTGAAGTTGAACGCCCGCTCCGCCTCCGTCAGCAAGGTCGCGCGCTGATCATTATTCAGCGCCAGACCATCCACCCGCTCGCGGTATCCGTTGCGGTACGGCGGGATCTTTCCGATCGCGCTGAAGTCGTAGAAGTTCAGCGCCCCAGCCGGAATCCCGTAATGGGAGCGCAGCATCGCAGCGATCACCTGCCCGCCGGAAATATCGCCCAGGTAGCGGACATAATGATGCGCCACCACTTCCACAGGTTTACCCGCGATCTCTTCCAACCGCGCCACATAAGCGGCGGTTGCTGGCAGGGCCTGGATCTTCTCACGCCAGTCCTCGCCGATAAACAGCTCTAGGTCCGCCTCCAGTGCGTCACGACGCTCAAGCCGTGGGTCCGCTACCGCACCGGCGATCGGGCTGTTGGCTACGCTGCGGGCAGCGTTTTCGAGGGCGTCGTAAACAAACCACAGCTGGCCGGCAAGATCGGCCGCAGCGGCTTCGGTGAGCTGCCCACTGAGCAGGCGCTGCATGAAGGAGGAGTTTTCCGCCCTCGCGTGGACTGCCGCGGTCGCGTCACGCAATGCAGCAGACAATGGTTTATCGATGGTGGTGGTCAAGGTTCTTCTCCAAGGTTTAATCGGACATATTGGAATAGGAATTTAAGGGTAGCCACACCTTAGTTGGAGACGTGTAGGGTGTCCCGACCTGCGGGAAAGTATTTTCTCCACCGCTGCCTCCTATTCCTAAGATGTGGCAACCCTCGTTATTGACGGGGCGATGCCAACCGTCCGCCGCTATCACGCGGCCCGTCGTTGTAGCTCTAAACTTTCAGCGTTGTGCCTGAGTATTTAACGGCTCGGCAATTAGCGCTGGAAGAAAGAACGAATGTTGTCGAGAGCACCAGACTTCACGACTGCCTGCCACAGGATGCCGAACATCCCGCCGATGGCTACAGCTCCGAGGAAGTAGTTCCAGAAGTTCTTGAACTTCGAGATGGCGGAGGACCCGGTGTCCTTGTCACCCTGGCCGTCCTTATCCTTATCCGGCTTCGGGGTCTCTGGCCCCTTCGGGTTCTCCGGCTCGGTCGGCTTCGGGGCCTCCGGGGTCGTGGTCTCCGGCTCCTTCGGCTTCTCCGGCGCAGGCGGGGTCGGGGTCTCCGGCCCCTTCGGGTTCTCCGGGGTCGTGGTCTCCGGGGTCGTGGTCTCCGGGGTCTCCGGCTCCTTCTTCTCGCAGGAGACCTTGAGGGTCACCTTCGCCCCATCCACCTCTGGGTTGTAGTTAGGGCCATACATACCCATGAACAGGAAGTCGACGCCCTCGACAGCACCAGCTTCATCCGTGCCCGGCTGGGGCACATAGGTCACGTCGCTCGCATCGAGGGTGAGGGTGTCACCCTCCTTCTTCCACTGCGCCTTACCGTGACCGAAGGCACCCTCACCGGTGCGCTTGTTTTCCTCAGTGCGGTCGTCTGCGGTGTATTCGTGCATGGCCTTACCTTCGACGAAGTAGGCCTCGTACTCGGAACCGAGCTGGGCCTTGTCCCCGTCGGTCTGGACGAATGGGTTGATCATCTTCGAGTACAGCGCGCCGTGGTGACCAGTGAAGGTGACTGAGGAATCCTTGGCCCTAATCTTCGAAGCGGTGACGTTGCCGTTCTCGTCTACCGTCACCGTGGAGGTTGCCGGGTCGACGTCGAAACCGAAGGTGAAGTCCTTGGCGTTCGGTTCCCCGTTTTCGTTCACCGGGCCGGCGGTCTCCCAGGTCCCCTGGGCGATACGGCCCTTGATGTACTTACGCCAGGACTGCTTGACGCCCCAGTCGAAGGAGCCGGATTCAATGGTGCAGGTTTCTGCTTCTGCCGCGGACGCCTGCGGCACGGTGATCGCGGTAGCTGCGATGGCGGTCACCAGGATTCTTTTAAGCATGGAATTCCTCCAGTTGATGTGAGAAAAGTGGATTGATGGTGGGCGTGGCACGTTGTGGCTGCACCTGCAGCCCGTTGACGGAGATCGGCCACCCGTACACCTCGGACAAGGTGTGATCGGTGAAAACC
This sequence comes from Corynebacterium sp. MSK039, assembly GCF_030232315.1. Lineage (NCBI taxonomy): Bacteria > Bacillati > Actinomycetota > Actinomycetes > Mycobacteriales > Corynebacteriaceae > Corynebacterium > Corynebacterium sp. MSK039. Next base: position 32,106 of record NZ_JASPJL010000009.1, on the reverse strand, counting down.
TCCGCCACACGCCCTTGAGCTGCTAACCCCCCACATGAGACGCACACAATGTGATCGCAATATGAGGCTGCCGCGTTCAGGTCGTGGAGTACGACGAGTGCGGCGACTCCGGCTTCCCGGGCGAGGGATTTCACGGTCCCCAGGAGCTGTTCTTGGTGACGGATGTCGAGGGCCGCAGTCGGCTCATCCAAGAGAACAATCGGCGTGTTTTGGGCAAGCACGCGGGCAAACGCCACCCGCGCACGTTCCCCACCGGACAAGGTGCTGATGTCACGTCCCGCGAGGTGGGCGACGTCCGCGGCCTCCAGGGCGGCGTCGATGAGCTGCTCGTCAAGGTCCGCATGCGGGGTTCCGCGCCAGGGGCGGCGCCCCATGGCGACGACGTCACGGACCAGGAATTCGAAGGACACCGCGACGTCCTGAAGCATCACCGCACGTGTCCGAGCGAGGTCCAGAGGTGGGGCCTTCGGTGACAGTCCGCCGACGCTGATCTCGCCGGTGTAGTCCATGTCCCCCGCCACCGCGGCGAGCACCGTGGACTTGCCAGCACCGTTCGGGCCGATCAGCCCAGTGACTTCACCTGGCTTGGCAGTAAAGGATACGGAGTCGACAAGGGTGCGCTCCCCGACTGTGACGGTGAGGTTGTCAACGCTGAGCATCAGTGCACCCCTTTCCGCATCATGCGACGCAAAAGAATGAAGAATGTTGGTCCGCCAACCAGGGCGGTGAAAATGCCGATCGGCAGGTCCGCGAAGGGAATCAGGGTTCGTGCTGCCACGTCCGCGAAGCCGATAAGCACCGCGCCCCCGAGCGCAGAGGCCGGGATGAGGATGCTGTTTTCCGGCCCAACGATGCTGCGCAGTAGGTGGGGAACGATGAGGCCGACGAAGCCGATGAGGCCGGCGAAGGCCACCGCCGCGGCGGTGAGCACCGCGGAGGCAATGATCGCCACGATGCGTAGCACGGGAACGTTCACACCGGTGTGCGCTGCGGCGCGTTCGCCGAGCGCGAGAATGTCCAGCTGCTTACCCAGGCGCAGCGCCACGGCGATGCCGAGGATCACGACGGGTAGAACCACCCAGACGTGCTTCCACTGCGAGCCGTTGAAGGAGCCCATCTGCCAGAAGATGATCGCTTCTCGGTTCGCGGTCGGTGCGAGGTACACCATGAAAGCGATCACGGCATTGCACACCGCGTTGATGGCGATGCCGGTGAGGATCAGGTGGACCACCGTCACACGCCCGTTGTGACGAGCGAATTGGTAGATGATGAAGGTCACCACGAGCGCGCTGACGAAGGCGAGTGCTGGAACGGTGAAGGTTCCCAGGAAGGAGACGTTGAAGACGATCGCCACCGCGGCACCCACACCTGCGCCGGAGGTCACTCCGATGATGGAGGGTTCCGCTAGTGGGTTGGCGAAGATCGCTTGCATCAGCGTTCCCGCAACTCCCAGGGCGGCGCCCACGAGGAGCCCCAGCACCAGGCGTGGCAGGCGAATGTTCCAGACCACGCTGGCGGTGAGGGACTCCTGGCCGGGGCCAAGGGTCAGGATGGGTACCAGGTCACGGATCGTGATGTAGTACTGCCCGAGGATGATGGAGACCAGTGCGGCCAGGATGACGAGTACTCCTAGACCCACGAATACCCATCTGCGCTGTGTGCGGCGGCGGGCGAAGATCTCGCTAGGCGTTGTTTGGGTCATAGACAGCCTTTGCGAGCTTGACCAGCGTCTGGCCGGTCATGGGACCGAAGGCCAGCGACTGGCCGTCGGGGATCGTAACGATTCTTTGCTTCTGACCAGCGATGGTCTGTTTGACGCCGGGGCGTTCCAGCAGGCCGTCGATGCCGCCGGTGGACTTCAGGCCATCGGTCATCATGATGATGACCTCCGGGTTGATGCGGGCAAGTGCTTCGGCGTTGGCAGGCTCGGCGTAGGAGAGTTTGTGCTCTGCTGCGAGGTCCACCCCACCGATGCCTTCGATGAGGTCCTCGGCGCCGGTGCCTTCACCCATGATGAAGAACACGCCACCGTTGCCGCGGGCGTAGAGGAAGGCCATGCGCATCGGGTCCTCGGGAACGATGTTTTTGATGGCTTCCTTCGCCTCGTCGATTTCCTCGATGGAGCGCTCGGCCAGGGTTTGTGCCTCATCCGACAACCCCACGGTCTCGCCCAGGGTGGTGATGTCCTCCCCCACCGAGTCGATTGTGCGCTGTGGCTCCATGACGACGGTGGTCACGCCCGCATCCCGGATCTGGTCGATCGCGTCGCGAGGTCCGATGGAGTGGTCAACGATGACGAGGGTCGGCTTGAGCTCCAGGACTGCCTCGACGTTGATGTTGTGGCCGCCTTCGGTCACGACCGGAAGGTCGGCCAGGTTTGGTTCCGTGGAAGAGACGGTGCGGCCCACGATGTTGTCCGCCAGGCCCAAGCCGGTCAGTGTCTTGGTGTACGTCCCGTAGATGTCCAGCGCGAGGATCCGGGAGGTGTCGTCGACGGTGACGTCGTAGCCATCGGCGTCGGTGAGCTCGACGGGGAGGGCTGGCTGTGCGTTATCAGTCACCGGCTCGATGTCGGCGAAGTCGCTGACCTCGGTGACCCCTTCGAAGGAGCGGGGGTCGGAGAGGTTTTCGGGGTCCGGGAGTTGGTCGGTGTAGCTGCCCTGCACCCCGCAGGCGGTGAGTCCCACGACGCACAACAGTGGGACGAGTAAACGTAGAAGGAGTTTCACGACAATCTTTCTAGGAGTTGTTCATGATGAGTCGGCTCGTGGAGCCACCGGCGATGACCAGCGCGGCGATGAACAGGAGGAGGTAGGTGGCTGGGTCGTCTGCCGTGCTGCCGTTCGGGCCGTTAGCGGACTTGATCTTGAACTTCTTCGAGCCGTCTTCGTAGCCCTGCTCGGAGTCGCCGGCGAGCGCTTCTTCGATGGCTGCGTCGTTGACGCCACCGCCGCTCGCGGAAGCGAAGTCACCGCCGCCTGCTCCCCCGCTGGCGCCGCCACCGGCGACGTCGCCGCAGTCAGCGTTGCCGCCGAGGGTTGCGCGGAAGCTCAGTGGGTCCAGCTGGGTGCCGGGCTCGTAGAACTCGGCGAAGGCCTTGGATCCCACGTCGGAGAGGGAGACGGAGGCTTCACCGGAGGCAGAATCGGCGCCGACGTTGAGGGAGCTGAAGTTCAGGTTGGCGATGACGGTGCGGCCAAAGTTCTTCTTCTGGCCCTCCATGTTGGAGGAGCGAACGTCGGCGATCAGCTTGCCGGTCTTGCCGTTGAAGGTGATCTCCAGATTGGCGATGTTCAGGTCGAGCTTGCCGTGGTGGCCGTGGAATTGGATGCTTCCGCCGTAGCGGATGGAGCCTGCGCCGTCCTTGACTGCACCGGAGTTACCGGAGAACTGGAAGCGGCCGTTGTTGTAGCCAACGCCCGAGAGCTGCCACTTGCCCTGTGCGATGGAGCCGGTGATGTAGGACTGGAAGGACTTCTTCACGCCCCACTGCGCGGTGGCTTGGGTGACGCCGGTGGCCTGGCAGGATGCGTCGCTGCCGCCGGACGCGCCCCCGGAGGACGTACCGCCCGCGCTGGTAGCCCCGAAGCCCGAGCCCCCGGCGGTGGAGGCCCCTGCGCCGGCGCCGGTCCCGCCGGTTCCCGAGGTGCCGAAGTCTGTGCCAGAGTCGGAAGCGCCGGAGTCGGAGGTGAAGTTACCGGACGGTGAACCCCCGGAGTTCGAGTTTCCGGTGCCGGAGTTGGAGTTCCCGCGGTTGCGGAAGGATTCCAGCTCATCCAGGAATGCCTGGGTGTTGCCCATGAAGGTGGTGATGCCGTTCATGGTGTCGTTGGTCTCGGAGAGGATGTCCATGGCTTCCTTGTTGAAGCCGGTGAAGTTGCCCGAGATGGAGTTCAGCTGGCGCTGCGAGCCCGATCCGCCGCCAGCGGAACCGCCACCTGCGCAGGAGCCGTCCAGCGCGATGGTTCCCGAGGATGGGTCGAGGGCCTCGCCCTGGTTGTAGAAGCCGGTGAAGAGCTTGACTCCGCCGGAGGTCAGGGACGTGGATCCTGCCAGATTGACCTTCTTGGCGCCGGACTTGACGGGCTCCTGAAGGCGGATGGTGGCGATGACCTCGTCGTCGCCCTGGATTCGCTGACCGCGGCTGTAGTTGCTCCGGTTGAGCTCGTAGGACACGTAATCGACGGAGATCTTCGCCTGGTTGCCGGAGGCGGTGACCTTGAAGTCGGACATCGTCATGTCGAGGACGCCGTCGTGCCCCTTGAAGTTCAGGGTGCCCTGGAACGGGACAGTGACGGTGTCGCCGGAGGCCTGTGGCGAGCTGGCCTTGAAGACGAACGCGCCGTTGCCCGTTTCGTTTCCGGTAAAGCCGATGCCGCTAGCACCCCAGCCACCGCGGGCGATTTTTCCCTTGATGTAGCTGCGGAAGGATTGCTTAATTCCCCAGTTCCAGGTGCAGGACGTGTCTGCCTGGGCGACCGGGACGGTGTGGAGAAGTGGTGCTGCGCCGAGTGCGAGAGGGGTGGCGATCATGACGCTGACTGCTGAGCGCCAGAGATTTCGAGTCATGTCAGAAACCTTGTTTTATCCGGTGAATTCTGTAGGCTAGGCTTGCCTTAGTTAGGGAATCCTTCCCTTAAATTGTGTATTTGTCAATAACTGCATTGGAAGAGAGAAAAAGCGTGCACAGCTACCCCCAAACAGATGTCTTCAGAAGCATCTACCCGGATGTGGATCCCGCCCAGAATTTCCCACCTACGCTGGGAGAACGCACTTCCCTAGCGCTTGCTGTGGGCATTTTTATGTTCGGTGGCGTGCGGGGGGATCTGATCATCGCGGGGGCTGGACTGGTGTTTGTGGTGGGCTGCGTATGGGCGCTCTCACGGAAGGCGCCGAGGCGGATTCGCGCTGAGGCGCGCAGCCGCTTCCCCCAGCAACCGTGGGTGGAGCAGCCCAGCCCGCTGGTGCCGGTGGCGTGGTTCGCGCTCGCGGTGGTGGCACTGTTGGCGTGGTGGCTGACCCCTGAGAAGTTCTTGGTGTGGAGCGCGGCCGCGGTGGCCATCGTTGCGGCTGTGGTGACGTGGTTCCTGCCGGTTATCCAACGCCGACGTGCGGAAGGCGACGAGGAGCTGGAGCTGTTCGAGGGGCTGGACGGGGCATTCTAGGGGCTGAGTTTCGGCTGGACTGGCTGGCTGATGGGGCCCGTTTTGGGCCGTGGCGTGTCACTTTTCGCGCGTTTTCTGGCACGGCACAGCCCAAAAGCGCGCCCCTGCCCCGGCGGACCGCGCTCCTCCCCTATCCCGGCCCCAATCCCGTGGGTAGGTGAGCCCTTTTAGCGAGCCTCTGCTCCAGCAAGGGCAGCAAGCAGTGTGCTGATTTCGCCGTTGAGGATGGCGGTGTGCCACACCTGATTGCCCATCATCTTTGCGAAGTCCTGGTAGAGCACCAAGCACGCCAGCGCCTCTTCCGCAGTGATGTCACTGCTATCCGTCCCAGCCAGGAACTGCTGCAGCGTGCACCCGCCAATCTTCTCGCTCGGGTTCTCCACCTCGTGCTGAGCCACGGCCTGCGCAAGGTTCTGGATCTCATCGGACATTTCCGACTGCGAGAGGCTCGTCCCGGCAAATTCATCGATGAGCGGGCGCAGAGCTACCAGATCCGCATAGGGGGAAGGTTCAGCCACATTATCGACCTCAGCGGACTGACCCTTCGCCTCTTCGGGGCGCATGTAGAACAAGATCTCATCAGGGTCGTAGCCAATGGCCTGGGACACCTTACGCAGCAGCGCGATCTTCGCGTTCGTTGAAGTCGAGGTGAAGACTGCCAGCGCCGGGTCGATCATTCGCCATCGTTGGTCCTCATCGGTCAGCGCCCGAACGTCGCTCGTCTCTAGATGGACGTTATCCTCCGCCATGTTGAGCACGCCCTCGCGGTTGTATTCGAGAAGGTTACGCATGGTCTTTTCAACCACATCTGCCCAGGTGCGTACGGCACTCTTCGTGCCTTCGATTTCAACCGCGACGATTTTGCGCCCGACGAAGCTACGGTCCATTCCCATCGGTTCGAATGGGATGACCTCCTTCTCCGGCTCGAAGTTCGTTTTCGGAGACAGCCAGAGCTCAAGTGCACGGTCGGCCAGCAGCTTGCCCCGGGTTTCCAGTTGTTCCAAACCCCAGCGCTCTTGGGTCTTGACATAGCTATTCAGCTGATAGGGCGACTGCTTAAACCCGTCCTCCATCGTGAGCTTTTCCCGGAAGGAGCGGTTCGAGTACTCCGAGTTATAACCCGTGATCGTGAGGTTAGCGAGGCGGTTAACCCAGACTGAGTGAATCTCCTCATAATCCGGGCCAAGGTCCTCACGCCATTGCTTGGTGAGGGTCTGCGGCATGATGTGCTCGATTGTGAGATCGTTCGACGCGATGCCACCAGCGATGTCGCGAACGTCCTTCGAGGAGCCCTGCTCGAGTACGTCGAAGAAGTAGCTCCGGTACTTGTTCATCGCATAGAAGTTCCTGGTCTGGAAACCTTCCCAGAATTCACTATCGCTTGGGAATCGCCCGCCGCCTTGGCGGTTGAGCAGGACGTACGCCAGGATCTCGCTATATGGCTCCTCGTTCTTACGCAGCTTCTTAATGTCCCCGTAGGCGCCAGCGAAGATCTTGTTCAACGCATTAGTACCAAGGTTGGCGACCACTCGGCGGAAGATATAGCTTTCGACGATAGCCATGATGGACTCAAAGTCGCTCGCATCGATCACGCCGTTTTTGTAGTCACGGTATGTCAGCCACAGCAGCGGCTTGGATATCCCGCCGAAAACGAGGTTGGCACTGCGCAGACGGCGATCGATTTTCTTATTTCCTGTGGCTACGGTCGCGAGCTCCCGCGCATACACGGAGAAGTCGTGCAGCTCTTCAGCGAGCTTCCGCGAGCTCTGGCCACTCTTCTTCGCGTAGTTTTTGAAGGCCTCGTACACATCCGCCCGGTTAGGGGTCTTCGAGGTCTGGGCGACGAGGAACCAGCGGATGAATTCGTCCGTGGCATAGTCCACGTTCTTTTCCATCTCGTTCCAGTACTTCTCGTAAACATCGTTCTGCTCGCGCTGCGAGAGGTCCATGAGGATGAAGTTTCGGATCTTGTCCGATTCCTTCAAAGCCAGGCCGGTGGAGTTGAGTGACTCGAAGATGCGCTGCGGGTTGTCTTGCTTTTCCAGGTCGAGAAGCATGACCTCGAGGTTGGAGATACCGTCGTCCCACAGGGTTTTGGCATCGAAAGACGTTTTGCGAAGCCGGTCACGGAAGTAGCGGTAGTTCGAGGTGATCTTGGACTTCTCGTTGAAGTGTTCCTCTGGGCCGAAGAGCCGCGCATAGGAGTCGCGGTCATCCTTCACCGGTTTGAGCTTGAATTTCTGGCCGCTCCCTTCGTTGAACTCCAGGTAGTTGCGCATGAGCTGACCGGCAAGGTCCTTGTCGCCTGCCTCAATGTCGCCGGCTTCGATGGCGTGGACGAGCGCAAGCATCAGCAGGCTGACGGTGGTCATACGCTGCTGACCGTCAATCACAACCCAGGTGAATGAGTCCTCTGGGTTACCCACAACGGCGCCGAAGAAGTGCTTGGGGCGATTGGACTCAATCATGTCCTCGATGTCGTCAAAGAGCTTCTCGCACTGTTTCGTGGTCCAGTCGTAGTTGCGCTGGTAAACGGGGATAACAAGCTTCTTGTCTGTCCCGTCGAAGGCCTTGTAGATGTCGACGACGTTGCCCTTCATTGGATGCAGCAGCTCCCTTTGCGTGGTGGGTGGTGATGTTTGTCGGGATTCTAACAGCCAGGGTTCTCTGCGCCCGGCTTCCGGCGGTCTAGGGTCTGTTGGGGTGGTGCCCGCTGAAAGTGCGAGCGCTTGCACCCTATATGCCCTCGGGCTCATCGGTCGCACCGCATGTAATTGCGGAGATGACACCCCGGGTGAGCTCTCCACCGTGACCAGCCATTGGCCTCGCCACGTTGCACGCAGCCATCTCGCACAAAATACAGAGTCCGGAGAAACCTCATGGTGTTCGGAAGCATTGCCGACTGCCTGGGGATACGAGGTTCAGACTGCAGTTCAGGGGTCTAACCAATTCCGAGTTGTGCGGTACCTTCTACCTCAGAAAACCCGGCACTCCACCTCGTACTGCCCAGAGTTCGTACGGGACTGCAGCCGCAACTTTTGGGAGCAAAGAATGTGTAGCCCTCCGCACACCTACGAAACGCTACCCAAGATTTTTCGGCCTGTATATCTGCGGGAGATTGCGCGGGAGGACATGGTGTGGTTCGGCATGGTTGTCAACGCGCTGGCTGCAAACGGAATAGCTCAGTCTTTAACGCGGCGCATGGAGGAGACGGTTCTGGGCATGCCCGAGTTAGTGGTTAGCGGTGATGGCATGCGTATCCACATTATTGATGGGACTCTACGTACCGACCATGCCGTCGAGCTGGTGAGCACCGGGCGTGATGGTCGCGTGGTCCTTCCCACGCCACTGGATCCCAACCCGAAGAAAGCCACTACCAGGAGCATTCCTGGGCAGCCACGGCTAAAGCGAAATGGCGAAGGCAACGATACCGGTTACAAGGAAAGCCCCGTAGAACGGCCAGATCGCCCAGGTTGTCACTACCGAGCAATGCTCGAGGAGAGAGCTCTTACGAGTATCGCCCGGCTTCTTGAAGTTAAGCGAGTACCGTGGCACATCACTGTCACCAATCGCAATCCGCTCATAGAGATCGCGGTACTTCCGTTCAGTTCGCAGGTATCCGATGTCGAGAATCCCGAATACTACTGTCGCAACTATGCCAAGAACTGCAACAGCGACGGACGATTGTGTGAACGCATACCCGTAGGTTGCGGTCGCAACTGGTAGGAACCAGCTCTTCGCGTTTGCTGAGGACTGAGCCATGCGTGTGATGATGTCCTGAGCAAAAGATAGATGCTGTCGCTTGTCCTCTGCGTCAACTGTAGGGCCTGGTAGGACTGTGTTCGCGCGGAGCTTGGCAAGCACACGATCCTTGTCCTCATCTGAGTAATTCGACTCCGGTGGCCAAATCTCACCGACTGGATCGTCTTTCCATCGTGGCAGAACGTGTACGTGGACGTGCGGCACACTCTGGCTGGCAGCCTCGCCGTTAGACTGGATGATGTTGATGCCCTCCGGCTGGCATGCTTCTTGAAGGCTCTGGGCCATTGCCTTTGCCACGCTCATCACATGGGATACCTCGCCGGTAGTCAGATCCGAGAAATGCTCGACGTGACGACGTGGGACCACCATGCAATGGCCCAGCACGGCGGGTTCGGTTGGGAAGAACACAATCGCTGAATCGTCACGGGCAATCTCGCGTACAGCAGCGTCTTTCCCCTGAACGATCGAGCAAAATGGGCAGAGGTTCACTACGCCTGCCTTACGCGTCCTTGAGAGCTCCAAGAGCGCAGATGGTCCACAAGATTTTGGTAGGTTGCTTTCGAATCGATATCTCCCAATACGCCGCTTACTGTGGGATCAAAAATCGGGAGTCCTGGATTACGCCCCTCAAAGCCAGATATTTGCGTGAATGGATCAGGGCCGATGGTGTCGACTGTCCCCATAGAAGAAAGCCCATGGATGCGAATACCGAGCAGCGGCTTCCTGGCATTCCAGGCCTTTTGGATTTCGTACCGCACCCAAGGTCGCGATGCGGTCTCTCGCCCGATGAGGACAATAACAGCAGCTTTGTACTTCATCTGCTCGTCAATCCAGTTAGCGATTACTGAGGAACCACGCGCTCGAACTGATTCCCACTCTTGGGCATTGAGGATCGGCTGGCCCTCAATGAGCCCCATCTGTCTAATAAGTTGCACGCGGTTGACATCACGTTCGTAATGGAAACTGTAGAACACGGCCATGTCGTTGCTGCCTTTCTGTTGGGATTATTGCGCTACGACCTGTTTGATCATGGTGACGATGTCGTCGCGTTTGAGTTGCGGGGCGAAGTGGACGGAGACGTTCTCATTACTGATCGACTCGAAGAACTTCCGAGCGGCCTTGATCCGTAGCTGCTCGGTCTCGCGCAGGTCTGCCTTAGAGTCGACGTCCTTGGTTTCAACGATGAAGTTCAGCGACATTTTGCCATCCGCGGTCTTGAGCACGTACATGAAGTCCGGGCTGGTAGTTCCACCGAAATAGACGGGCACCTGGATCGATTTACGCGGGATCTTGCCATAGACAACGACCTCGTCGAGAACAGAGTCACGGATCGTGGTCTGTTCCTTCGGGGAGTCGTAGACGAACGCGTCGTAGAGGAACTTCTCTGGAACCTCGGAGGTGGTGTCACGGTAGATACCGACGTTTCCTTGCGCAATAGTCTTCAGCGGTTGACCGTCAGGGTCGGTCAGCGCGGTGGCTCCCAGTGGCCCGTCGATCCGAGTGTAGGAGAATCGTTTGACATATTCGCGCTGCATCCAGCCATGGAACTGCGCAACGAACTCACCGAGTGTGGCCTTGTTGAAGAAATCGCTGGGAAGCTTCTTCTTCGCGTTGCGTCGCACCAAGCCAGCGTGAATCTCGCTGATGGGTAGATAGGTTTGGGTGTAGGCCAGTCTCAGCCACTGTCCATAGGGCATCGACCCGTCAACGGCGTAGGTTTCCTTCGTTGACGAGATGGTCGTCAGCGCCCCGTCCTCACCGGTCGTGAGCAGGTCTTGGGTAAACTTACCGGTTTGTGCCTTGTAGATACCCTCGTTCAGAATCTCGTCGATACAGGTACTGATTTCGGCAGGCGTAAGATCGTCGAGTTTGAGATAGTACTTGGCGTTGACTGCTTCCCATAGTTGCTTGAGCTCGGAGTAGCGATTCTTGCGGATGCCGACTCGGGCCTTCTTTTTGTCGGTGACAACTCTGCCAGGCTTGAGCTTGCCTTCCGCGAATTGCGGATATAGCTCATAGAGCGCCTCGGCCTTGCCTTCGATCAGGTTTTTATCGCTATCAACCAGACCTTTTTGGAGTAGTTCAATAAACAGCTCGGTCTCATCCCTACCGACATGGGCAGCCACACGCGGCAACAGCTCCTTAACCGAAGGTGCCTGGCCGCCGGCGTCCGCGTTGATTTCGCTCACAAGGCTGTTGGCGAAGGATTCCTCGGTGTAATCGATGAGGTAGGTCAGCCGGAAGTCTTCGTCTGAAAGGCGACTGCCGGTGACATCAACGGGCAGGCGCAGACCGCGTCCGACCTCCTGGAGTTTGGAGATTTCCGAGCCCGATGAGCGTAATTTCACGATCTGGAAGACGTTGGGGTTATCCCAGCCCTCGCGTAGCGTCCACTTCGAGAACACGAACCGCATCGTGTTCGGAGACCCATCCGCTTTCGTGAATGACAGCATCGATTGCTTATCGCGCAGAATTAGGTCCACCTCGGCCTGGATCGCCTCATCAGTGGAAGCATTATCCGCAGAGAAGTACCCACCGTTAGTTGCCGACACATCGGCTAGCGAAGCTTTCAAGTATGCGACATAGTCTTTGGCGACCTGTGAGGACTTTTCCTCGTATTCGGCGATGACCTTCTTGAGCTTGGCAGCCAACAGTTCCTCGAACCGAGTGCGTAGGTGGCCGGGGCCGTCCTCACCACGGTATGACGCGATCGAATCAATGAAAAACAGTGTCAAAGTTTTAACTCGGGTGGCGCGCCGGTAGTTCTCCCACTCGGTTTCGAAATGGTTGTCTAAGGCACGAGCCATCATTAGCTCTTGATAGGTCTGCGAATACACGCCAGCCACCACGGTGTCGCCCTTGCCAAGGATCTGGCCGTTGGACAGGCTCACCCCGGACTTGATCGCAGGATTCTCCGTCTTCCCCACCGCCTCGATCGTGATGCCCGCGAACGCTGCATCAGCTTCAGCTAACGAGCCGCCCAACCCCACCGTCAAGGTCTTAGACGTGTCAAGGTTGGTAAACGTAGCCTGTTTGGGCTTGCGAGCCGACAAGCTTGTCAATTTCAATCTCGTGGAGTTTTGACCATCGTCCTCCGGGTACTGCACAGCCACGCCCTTCACGAGTTGTTCGTTGAATGCCTCGACCGCACCAAGGTTGAACACCAGATTGTTGTAATCGATGTGGCTGGTCGTGTCATTTTTCGGGAAGGTCGCACCAAACCTGACCACGGCTTGGGGCTGGAGCTGGTCAATGATCGTTTGGTAGGCCTTGTTCTCACGGCGGAACCGATGTGGCTCATCAATAATCACCACCGGACGAGTCGCTGCCAACGCCTCATACGGCTGGCTTGACATCCCCAGCACGGTCTGGTCATAGATAGCACCCATCGTCGCTTTCGAACGCAGCATGCTGTCAGTCATCAACAACGCGTGCACACGACCCTTGGTTAGTCGAGATGCCGACACGAAATTCGAAACCGCGCTAGGGAAGAGCTTCCGTCCCTTCGAACGCTTCTGTGGATCAAGAACATCCAGATCGAGCTTAATGCTGCCACCATAGGTGTCATCGAAATAGTTACGCGCATAGCCTGACGTGATGAATGATCTGGTGCCCAGCTTGATCGCCGTCGACGGCACCACAATGATGAACTTGGTAAACCCGTAAAGCCTGTTGAGCTCGTACATCATCTGTGTGTAGACCAGCGTCTTACCCGTGCCGGTCTCCATCTTTACGTCGATACCGAGCACCCCATCATCTACGCGGCCCCGCCAACCACGTGGAATAGCAGGTACGCCCTCGACTGCACCATTCTGTAGTTCAGAAATGTTATGTGCCAGCTGTGCATCAGCAAGATCGAAGGTCGGGTTAGCTTCCATCAATCCGCCAGAGTCAAAATTCACGCCATGAAAAACACGGGTAATGGCTGTCAGTGCCCGCTGTTGGTGTTCAAGAGTCTGTAGCCTGATCTGCATCGCCTTACAGCCTCTCAATCACAGACACGGTACGACCAGACTTCAGCACCGAGAGGTTCTTCTTCAACTCGTGCATCACACCAAACGTGACCGAGTACCCAAACACCACAATACGAGAAACCGTAAGATCCCCATTCTCAAGAAGGCGTATAAGTTCTACCACATCATCACTCGTCAAACCTGGCGAAATAATATAAGCAGAATCACCACACACGTCCAGCTCGTAACCAACCAAGGTAATCTTCCGCGCCCGGGCAGTCAGACCGTGACCATCCTCCACCAGCCACGTTGCCAGCACCGTGTCATGCCCAGGTGTACCGTTCAGATCGAACTTCGAAACATAATCAGCAGCCAGCAATGAAGCGCCCTGCTCCGGCTCAAACGTCAGTAGATCGTCAAGAACCCCACCAGACGGCTCGTTTAGCCTATACAGTTTAAAACCATAGTCGATATCCGCATCCGTCTCCTCTTTGATCTTTGCTGCCGCCCGCGTGATCCGTTCACGACCGACTGAGTCAATCGTGCGATAACCAGCTTTGTAAGCTACTGAGGATTCTCCGGTGGGTTCATCCAGCTGAATAGAAATGAAACGCCGTTTAATTTCGTCATCCACGTTCAGTTCAAGCGCTGCATGAGCAGAGGTCGATGATCCAGCAAAGAAATCCATAAAGAAATCACCATCGTTAACCTCCACCGATCCCAAAAGCGTCCTCAGTAGCGCAGTTGGTTTTGGGTACGAGAAGACACTCTTGCCACCCATCAACCTCTCGAGCTCGACTCCTCCATCGCTTTTAGTCGATTGAATTGATCGCAAAAGCAAAGTGCTTAGCTCATCTAGATAACTAATCGAACTTGGCTGTATTGACTCGTCTTTGCCAAACCAGATGTTTCCAGTGCGATAGCTGCCGTCGTGAAGCTTTTCGACGGATTTGTAACGCCCCTGCTCAAATCCTGCAGCAGTGCAAAACGTTTCATATTTCCAGCGCCATCCACGATCCGGTATCGGCACCGGTCGTCCTGTTATTGGATGCAATACTTCGTACTGGGGGCCAAACGTATCACCGTTCGGCCAGCTCATGTTGATCTTTCCCCAGAGTCTGTAATTCTCGTCCAAAGAGTTATATAACGTGATCCCGCGATCGAGTTGATTTTTCTCATAGTAGAGCTTGATCCGACGCTCTGCCTCCGAGAGATCGACAGCAGATCGCTTAAGCTTCTGAGTCAGATCGAATACCCCTTCAAGCCCTTCTTTTCGCATCGTAAAGGATTGTCGGAACCTAGCATTGCGCGTGTAGATCAGAACATATTCATGAATACTGCCAACGCCTTTACTATTCTTTGGAATTCGCTTATTCCACACAAGCGACTCGATAAAGTTTTCTTCGCCGAGCACTTCGTCACAAACCATACGCAGATTTGCGTGTTCATTATTGTCGATACTGATGAAGATGACACCGTCGTCTGCTAAGAGCTCTTTGCCTAGTTGGAGGCGCGGGTACATGAAGGTGAGCCATGCTGAGTGTGACGACTTGCCACGTAAATCAAGGACTCGCTCGGCTTCATCCTCGGTGAGTCCGACTTTTTCAACGAGTTGGGGCGCGGTGAAGCCGAAGTCGTCGTTGTAGACGAATCCGTCCGAGCCTGTGTTGTAGGGCGGGTCAATGTAGATGCACTTGATCTTGCCCGCATATGAGCCGAGCAGATGCTTAAGTGCGTCGAGGTTGTCACCGACGATATAGAGGTTCTCGGAGTCCGCATTTTCAGGTTTTGAGTTGTGCTCAAGGTCGGGCACAACCACGGTCTCTGTCTTGGTTGACGTGAGGTACTTGGCGTAGGACTTGCCGAGGAACTTCATTTCGTAACCCTCGCGGGTGAGATCGACGTCCCCGCCTTGGAGTGCCTGTTGGAGGCGGTCGATCATGAAGTTGCCGTTGCTATCGAAGTACTCGGGTAGCGCAGTGCGGAGCCGATCAAGTTCAAAATCATTGGGCTTGACAGTCTCGTTGTGGTCACTGATATTTCGGATCATTTCGTTGGTTCCTTGGCTATTTCGCGGATGTCGTTGATGTCTACTGCCAACGCCTCACATACTCGGACGAGGACTGCGATGGTGGCGTTGCCGTCTTTGCTCATCTTGGCAATGGTGGCCGCTGAGAGGCCGGTGGCCATGCGTAGTCTTTGGTCATGTTTCGGTCGATAAGAAGTTTCCGCAGAGGTTCGAACATGCTGAACACTTTGTTTCTGCTCCTTCTACGGTCTGATCGTCTGGCTCGGTATGCCAGATGAAGCTATAAAGCGCTTCAACATCATCGTCGAGATGACTGACTCGGGCGCCGGCGACGATCTTCCTGGCTTCATGCCATAGACCTTAGTGGCACCGAAGGAGAAGAACACATGCTTGGGTTCGTTCGCGCCGCTGTTCAGACTTGTGGTGTTGCCGTAGGCCTCGAGCCGCGTCGTCACCGGCGCGAACGCGATGGTCTTGATGATCGCGAGTCGTGGATCAGGAAGGTCAACGGAGGCTTCGCAGCCCGGTGAAGGCACCACTACCGTCAGGCTTGCGAGCCGCAACCAATGGTTTATCCAGCAGGGCAAGATGCGACTCGTCGTCACGAGAGAATCGACTTGCCAAGTCCCGCCATGAGGCACCCAGTTTGGTCAGCCCCGCTGGCCGGGATTTCCTGAGGACGGCAAGCGGCCCGGCTTAGGCAACGCCGCCGAAGAGCGCGCCCGCGCCGTAAGTGAGCGCCAGACCCAGGCCGCCACCGACGACCAGGCGGACCACCGAGCGGGTCACGCTGGTGCCGGCGATCTTCGCCGAAATCAGGCCAGTCAGGGCCAGCGAGAGCATCGTCACCGCAGTGACCACCCAGGCCTGGGTGCCGGTTGGCGCCACAAAGACCGAGATCATCGGCAGCGCAGCACCGGCCAGGAAGGACAGCGCAGAGAAGAACGCCGCCGCCCACGCGCTCGTCAGCTCGTTGGCATCAATACCCAGCTCCAGCTGCAGGTGGGCGCGCAGGGCGTCCTCCGCGTGAATCTCGCGAGCTGCCTCCACGGCCGTGCCTTTGCTGATCCCGTAACCGGAGAGAATTCCCGCGAGCTCCTCCAGCTCCTCCTCCGGGGCCTCCCGCAGCTCCTTCTTCTCCTTGGCGATCAGGGTCTGCTCGGTGTCACGCTGGGCGGACACCGACACGTACTCGCCCAAGCCCATGGAGACTGCTCCCGCGATGGTGGCGGCCAGACCCGCCATCAGGATGGCCTTATCCCCCGCCCCGGTGGCGATCACGCCGATCAGCAGCGCCGCCACGGAGACGATGCCGTCGTTGGCACCCAACACACCAGCGCGCAGCGAGTTCATCTTCGCCGCCTCGTCGGAATCGTGAAGCTCCTGGTGAGCGCCAGGAACAGCGGGCTTGGTGGTTTTCCTCATGCCCGGAATTTTAGCCCACTGATTCACCAGGGCCGGACCTGCGACCGCTGCTATGCACCCGCACCATTGGGGCTCACTGCGTGGCATAGCTGCTGCTGCGCATAGTCGAACAAGATTCTTTCCTGCTCAATGCGCAAGCATCCGCCTGCAGACCGCCCCCGGAGATAATCCAAAGCCAAGCGCTCCCCGTAACTCAACAGCTCAGGATCAAACCGGCTAGGTTGCGGTTCCTCCACCGCAAGATCAGCATGATCCCGAACCGTATCCAGGTCCATGAGAACAGAACGCGCGTGAGGCACGTATCGCCTCACGAGTTCCAGGATGTAGAACCCATACGAATCCAGATCGCCCCAATAAAGAACGTCTATCTCCCCTAACGATGGGATCTGCTGGACGATCCTGGCAGCGTTCAATCCACCACCGTAGATCGCCACTGTCGCAGGCAAGTCGGGCAAGGCAAGGAAACTCTGGTGATTTTCGACGATAAGAACCCGCTCCCCAGGCGTTTCACCCAGCTCAGCCACCGGGCACGCTAGATATCGCATCCCGCTAATATCCAGCGCCGGGTCAAGGCTGCGGACCTCTACCAACTGGGGTTTAGACTTAAAATTCAATGGGCCGACTACCGCTTCAACGACCGCCCTATGCGCCTCGAACCACTTGCTATCGACGCCAAAGATTGGCAGTTCGCGAATATAAAAGTCGCTGACCTCATGTTCGTGGACCCACCGGACAACAGCGATGAACTGTTCCACGGTCACGTCGCCCCAGTCTTCCCATGAAGAAAGGTGCCTGATGAGTTCTGGGCGAACGCTTTCCCCCAACTCCATGCAGAAACGGCCCAAGACCGCCTGAAGACGTTGCCAATGATCAAGCTTGCCCGCCACGCGAGCCGCAGTATCCGCATCGAAGAGAACAACACGCCGGGGCAGCGAATACGTCCCCAAGTAGCTGAGCTTTTTATCCTCCCACTCAGCGGTAATTGAACTGCGGTTCCACTGTGCCACCCATGCTCGCACGGCAGCGCCGTCATCACGCTCTGCCGCCCTTCCAGTCGGCGGATCCAGGTTGATGGTCAGCGTCTTGAATTCCCCGGCCAACCAGCTGCGATGGTTACGCGAATAAAAGACCGCAGCACGTTGGCGCACCTGATCAGGAGTCTTCATCCTGCACCTCCTCGATCGTCAAAGAACTCGTTCGAGATCGCTTCCGGTCTGGGCATTCCACCATCAGCACACCCCCGATATAGTCCTGCACGGTCTGCAGCAGCTTCTCGGGCGTGGCCAGAATCATGTGAAAACCAAAGCGGCGGAAGGCCTCCATCGCAGCCCGGGTGAACTCCGTATCCGCACGGTCAAAAGCCTCATCCAGAACAATGGTGCCGAATCGCGGGTAAATATCCTCCCCCACCCGGACAATGGATTTCTTTTCTTGCGCGGTCGGCAGGCCCATCCCAGTCAGTCGGTAACGCAAGGCAGCAGCCAAGCAGAAGGAGGACAGCTTTTGGGCTTGGCCACCTGAAAGACCTTCCGATGAGTCATAGACCGCACCACGCGCTCCATCCTCGCTATATTCCACGCCCAGGAACTTCACGTGTTGCCTCGTGTCCAGGCGCAACTGGCGATCACGAGTTGATGTACCGTCCGAGACCGTCACTGCGTCGATCACCGCCTGCAGCTTGTGGAACCGTTGCTCGCTCTCCTCCTGATCAACATCATTGATAATCCCAGCCAACGCAGAATCCAGCAGCTCAACGAAATCGCGGGCGATCGCAGGCTGTGCTTCCCGCACCTCGATCGTCAGGTAAGCACCCGGATAGAACTCAACCTCAGCGAGCGAATCATTAATCATCTGGATCGAGCTGCGCGTCTTTGCTGTCGCATCACGGATCAGCCGCCGCAGGCGCCCAAGATGCTTGTGGGTTTCGTCTTGCAGCATGTCCCGGAAACGCTGTTCGAAACGTGGCAAATCGTCTGCCTCAAGCCTGCCCAGTTCCTGGAGAAAGTCCTGCTCCCACTCCATGTCCGCCTTGAGGTCGCCCGCTCGATCCGGCCAGCGCACCAAGTAGAGGTTCATCGCGTTCACCAAGTCGCCACCATGTTTGGTGAACCGAGCATTGAGCTCTGCAAGTTGATCCTCAATACCGCGAACGAGCTGGTTGCTGAGCGCATCGATGTTATCGGACCGGATGGTGCGATCGATAGCCTTGCAACGCTCTGTCAGACGAGCCGCAACGTCCTCGGAGACGGTCTTCCCACCTCGACGAGTCCGAACCCTCTCAAGCGTTTCCTCTGCCTGCTCCAGACGAATTTTGAAGCCGCTGAGCTGATTACGCAGCGCCATGACCTGCTCCTCAACTTTGTCGAGAGCAGATTCGACACTCTTCAACTTCGCCTTCAGCTGAGCCAGCTCGGCGTTCCCATCAGTGAGTTCATCCACGTCGCTCTGGGCTTCCGCAAGCTCCTGGGCCACCGATGACACGTCGATATCCTGAAAACGCTCCGTCTCCAATAGCCGCTCGATCGTAGCTATTTGGGCACGCCGTTTCTCCTGGCCAGCCGCGATGGTCTTGCGTTGACGTTCAGCGTCTTCAAGTTTCGCCACAATGGAGCGCACCGATGCTTGGAGAGCATCAATCTTGTCAGCGAGGTTGCCCCACAGCACCCAGTTCGAACGGTCATCGATTCGGCGGCGATCATCCTTAATGTGGTCGTTGCGGTTATGCTTCACCTGCCCCTTCGCAGTCACCGCCCGCCGCGCGGCACGAAACTCTTCCATAGAGTCACAGCACAGGTAATCGAAATTCTTAGAAAGTTGAGTCTGGATCCAGTCGTGATACCGCCCGGGTTTCACGTTGATTTTTAGGCCCAGCGAGTTCGGCACAAAACGCGATGGGCGCTGTTCTTCCAGATCCTGCGTGAACCGGGTGTAGCTCACCTTCGCACCAAGGTAGGTCCCATCAATAGCCGAAGAAACCTGGTCATAATGTTCATCTGGAACGAGGATCCGCCGAGCAAAACCACCCATCACCCGTTCTGCGGTTCCCTGCCAGTGGCCTTCACCAGGCCTCATGCTCACGAGGTCAGCGATGAATGGAAGATCAGATTCTCGCACCCCAGACCGCTCCGCAATCAAGGCTCTCGCCCGGAGCAGCCGGTTATCCATGGCCGATTCGTATTTACGCAACGCTTCAAGCTCCGCGATGCGCTCTTTCTTG
Organism: Corynebacterium sp. MSK039; assembly: GCF_030232315.1. Lineage (NCBI taxonomy): Bacteria > Bacillati > Actinomycetota > Actinomycetes > Mycobacteriales > Corynebacteriaceae > Corynebacterium > Corynebacterium sp. MSK039. Next base: position 12,555 of record NZ_JASPJL010000009.1, on the reverse strand, counting down.
TTCTCGCCCAGCTCGTGAACTCGCACATGTGCTTGGGCTAGCTTTACGTCTTCCGTTTCATACGCAACGCTCAACCGCTCCCGCTCTTCACGCAACTGAAGAACGAGGTTGGTGAATTCCTCCGCGCTCCCGGGCTTTGTAGCCCCAATGGATTTGAGCCGGGAGTTGAATGCCTCTTCCTCCTTGGTCGCTCGCTCCAGCCGGTCTTGCAGACGGTCGCGACGAGCTTGTGCAGAAACCAAGGCCGAATCCTGCGCGCCATGAATCAACGCGCGCAACTGATCTGCTTGCGCTCGGTGCGCATCCCGCACCCCGGTGGCTTCTTCGATCGTCGCGCTGACTGCTTTGATCTCGGAGGTCCGCTGATCCCGTTCTTGTTCGGCAAAGCGCTGCCGCCACTCGTCGACGAATGTTTCGACGCCGTCCCGGTCTTCTTTCACCCTGGTCAGGCTGTCTTCGACCTCTGCGCGCTTCTCTGCCGCCACGCGTACCGGTACCAGTTGCTCGATCTGCTTACGAGTTTTCACCACCGACTCATACGCCATACGTAGGTCTGTGAAGTTCTCCGCTGCCTGCTCCGCGATCTCGAAGGTCTCTGGTTCGGGCAACATGAAAGTACGCATCAAGTGGTTAAGATCGCCAAGCGTTTTGGCCGATTGCGTTCGGTTCAGCAGGTCCAAAGCGCCGGCATCCGCGATCCCCACTGCTCGGCGCAGTGCCAAGCTGAACTTCGGGTGATTTCGACTGACGTGCAGGGCATCACCGTACGTCTTCTTCGCCTCGGTAACCGGCAGGTTCTTCTGCGCCAGATCATCAAACTCCGTCAGGTCGGCGTCCCGAGGAAGCAAAATATAGAGGTCTGTGATCTCCTGGCGCGAGTAAGCATTTGCAGGCAAAAACATCAACCGGCACGCTGTTACAGTCTCCCCCGCCCCGTCGCTGTAGCGTAGAGCGACGCCCGTCCACGTCGCACCTGTTCGGAGATAGGACTGCGTAAGTTCGTCTGCCTCGATCGAATGCTCGCGGCGCCAGGCGCCGCGGCAGTAGGTAACCAAGTTACGACCCGAGTGCGCTTGGTTATCCGCTGCAGCATTGAAACGAATCTTGCCGGGTGGAACAAGAATCGTCGAAATCGCATCAATTAGCGTCGATTTACCGGAACCTGAAGGGCCCGTAATGAGGAAGCCTTCCCGTGGCACCTCGACACAGTGGAGGTTGTCGAATGTTCCCCAGTTATAAACCTGGATTTGGGAAAGCCGGAATTGGCCAGGCAGAGTCGTCGTCATTCTTCTTCCTCCAGGAGAGCACGGAAAGACTCGGTGACAGCAGCGATTTCTTCGCTAGAAAAGATGATGCGCAGCACTGGGGATACCTCGAAACGCCCCTCGGTCGGGGTGCTGGCGATAATCGAGTAGTTCTTCAGCTTGTTCCACGCTGCAGTAAAACGCTTACGCTGCGTGGACTTATCTGTGCCGGCGTGCCCTTGATACGGCAGGGTCGCCTCAAAAACCTCGCCCTCATCCACGATGGTTCGCTCGTTGGGGCTCGTCGTCACCAGTTCACGGCGCAGGTGGAGGATCACCACCGTGTCCATGAAAGTCAATGACTGTTTACGCAGCAACGCACGCTTTTCAGGGACATCCGCTTCCCACGCCTTTGTGTAGGCAACCCCCGCGTTCTCATCGAGGATGAGGGTGAGGAAGAGGTTATCCAGCTGTTGGGCAAGGATCTCCCGTGAGTTGGATATCGCAGTGAAGACCTCCGGCGATTTCACGCTCGACACGTATGGGCCACGGATGAGTTCCGCCAGGGCACGACGCTGCAAACCTGTCAGGGTTCCGGTATCGCCTTCATACAGTTTATTTTCCATCTAAATGCGCCCAACCTTCCTCCGAAATTCGAAACGTTCATACCGTGCTTGGTACCTTTTCCCGCTTGGTCTCTCCCACTGCAGGATTTCCGTACCGTCGGACCTTTCACCGTGATCATGTGCAAGTTTGATGAGCCCCACCACACTCGCTAGCCCCTGGGTAGCAGGATGTTCTTCCAAAACTTCCCGAATCGATGCTTGCCCCTTACTGCCGACCACATCGTTGATTGCGACGCGCAGTTCCTGCCAGTCAATTTCTGATTCCCGGATGCGCTGACGCATCTGTTCGAAATCGATCTCGCCCGACTCGTTGACTTCCATCGAGCGCTCGATGCGGTATTCCTTAGGATTGTGTAGTTCCCAACTGGACAGCGACGTCGGTTGCCGCGTCGTCAGCTCAAGCTCGTAGCCGACCTTCTCGTAGGGCGCGATCCCTCGTTTTGCGAGCTCGAGTGCTTGCTGCTGCGCCTGATTGATTGCCCGCGTGAGCGCCTGCTGCGATTCTGCTTCTCGGGACTGCACGAAACGCCTGAGCGACCGAGATAGGCCCGTGAGCGAGGTATGTACCTGCCCCGAGGAGGAATCCAGCATGTCAACTAATTGAGCGATCTCAATCCGCTCTTCCGGGCCTAGCTGCTCCATGAAGTCCCGAGATTGCACGGCATCCATCACGGCATCGAGCTGCTTTGATTGCTCCGGGTCAAGGAAAAGCTCATAGAAGGAGTTGAAGGCTCGCCCTGCCTCCGACTCTGCGATCAGATCAACACCGCGGAAGACATTGTCCAGCACCTCACCAGCGTTGAGTTGCCCTTCGACGAGCGATTCTCGAAGTTCGTGATCGACATTTTCAACCTCCTCTCGAACGCGGGAGAAGTCGGTGGGCAAATCCCTAGCCAGGGCGAGGATTTCCCGCGCCCTCTCCACTGCCTCCTCGTCGGAAATCACGCCGACACCGTTGATGCGGATGTTGTCGATACGAGCTTGGATCTGATCCCGCTGGGCCTCCAGTCGGCTAATCGCCCTCGCCTCGTCGGGGTCTGTTTCAGCTGCGAGATCCTGAAGATTATTGAATAGGGTGCCGAGACGGGATTTGGTCACCACCCGCTGAGGACTGATCAACTGCTGCACATAATCGATGGCAACGTGAGCGTCCGTAGTGAGCTCGTAAAACTCCTCCCTCGAGCCCTGTGGACTGCGCCTCGTGAGGTATCCGAGCTTCACCCAGTCGTTGATATAAGCCACTGCCGACTTGGGCAGTTCCAAATTGGTTTGTTCCCGAATATCGATCAGCAACGATTCCACTGAGAGAGTGAGATCGGATCCGGCGATCTGGCGATTACTTCCTTCGAAGACAGCACTTAAGGCAGAAAGAACAGCTGGGGCGTTATGGGCACGAAGCATCGCCCAAGCAGGCACCGAGTCCGCAAGGCGGATCATCGCCAACGCATCTGCCACCGCGGTTGTCCGATTCATGTGCTCAATCTAACAACCGCTGCAGACGAGGATCCGGAAATATCGAACATTTCGCCGCCAATGGAAGCGTTCGATCCTCCTCTCCCCCACTGCAAGGTGGCCCTGCCCTGCAAGGAAAATCTAGGGGCGCGCACTGGTTAGCCCACTCCTCCCCCGCGCCCCGCCGTCACAACTTGGGCTAGCCTCGGGGCAACCAACCCCGCTCCCCGTGCGTGTGCCCAACCACATCGCAGGCCAGACCCGCCACACGGCAACGCCACAGGCCCCCGGAGCGCGGGCCCAAAAGAGAAAGGAACGCACCCATGGAACTGAACCGCGACAAGGGCGAAGAGTTCGTCCGCGAGACCCAGACCCCAGAATCCGCCGCCGCATGGAAGAAGCAGCTCGACGAGTTCGCGCCCGGCGCGTCCGACTGGGTCGTCGAAGCCGTCTTCGGCGGAACCTACCAGCGCGAAGGAATCACCCTGCGCGACCGGCAGATGCTAAACATGGCAGCCCTGGCCGCGATGGGTGGTGTGGAACCACAGCTGACCGGCCACATCAAGACCGCCGTGGACGTCGCTGGTATGAGCCCCGAGGAAGTCGCCGAGTGCTTCGTGCACCTCATGCCCTATGTCGGCGTGCCGAAGACCCTGGCCGCGATGCGCTGCATGAAGGCCGCGCTCGAAGACTAAAGCCCTGCCACTCACACAGCACCCCGTGGAATAAGGGCACCCTAAGTAGCGTTATGCTCCTGGAGAAGGATTAACCACACAAGTGACTAGGTGATTTTAAGGAGAGCGCACACCACGGTGGCTGAGAAGGACACGCACGCAGAAAGCACACGCCAGGAGATCAAACAGCACGGCGTCGGACAAGAGAGCGCCAAGCAACGGGGCCCCAAGCAACAGGACACAGCGCAGCCCGGCGCCACGAAGGCCACGATCCAATCACCGGGCACCTATCCCCCGGGCGAAGATCCGCGCCGCTGGAAGGTCCTGGGCGTGATCCTCACGACGATCTTCATGTCGCTGATCAGCGTGTCCATCATCAACGTGGCCCTGCTCTCCATCCAGCAGGGCCTGGGTGCCACCGAATCCGACATCCAGTGGGTCCTCGCCGGCTACACCCTGACCTTCGGCGTCGTCCTCGTCGCCGCGGGACGTGCCGGCGACCTGCTCGGCCGCGGCGGAATCTACCTCATCGGCCTCGGCATCTACACGATCTCCGCCATCGCCGCGGGCTTCGCACCCACCGCGGAGGCCCTCAACGTCACCCGCTTCATCCAAGGCATCGGCGCCGGCCTGCTCAACCCACAAGGCGTGGGCATGATCCAGCAGTACTTCCGCGGCAAGGAACGCGGCCGGGCCTTCGGCTGGTTTGGCACCGTCGTGGGCGTGGCCGTGGCCATCGGCCCCACCCTGGGCGGCTTCCTCATCCGCCTCGGCGGGCCTGAGCACGGCTGGCGCTGGACCTTCCTGGTCAACGTCCCCTTCGGCCTGCTGGCCTTCGCCCTCGCACTCCTGTGGTTCCCCCGCCCCCTGCTGGGCCGCGTCAAGGACCCGGTCACCGGCCGTAACGTCGGCGTCGTCCGCGCCATCCGCAGCCTCGACCCGATGGGCTCCCTGCTGCTGGGGCTGACCGTCCTGGCCTTCCTCTACCCCTTCGTGGAACACAACGGGAGTGCGCGCAACTACCTTCTCCTGCCCGTCGCCGCTCTCCTGCTTCTCGCCTGGCTGGCCTGGGAGCGCCACGTGAAAACCACCAAGCCCTTCGAGCCGATGGTGGACATGCAGATCTTCCGCTTCCCCAGCTTCCGCCTGGGCACCATGCTCGCGGGAGTGTACTTCATGGGCATCACCAGCATCTGGGTGCTCGTGGCACTCTTCTTCCAAAACGGCCTTGGCCACAGCGCACTGGTCGCCGGAGCCGTGGGCATCCCCGCGGCAATCAGTAGCTCCTTCTCAGCCAACTGGGCGGGCAAGCGGGTCGGCGATCGCGGCCGCACGGTCGTCATCCAGGGCATCACCGTGGCACTGACCGGCATTGCGTTGACGATCCTCGCGCTCGTGCTGCACCACACCGCCGGGGTTTCCGAGTGGTGGATGGTGCTCACCCTCTTCCTCGTCGGCACCGGCCAGGGCGCGGTCATCGGCCCGAACCAAACGCTCACGCTCGCCGACGTCCCCCTCAACTACGCCGGCAGCTCCGGCGCCGTCCTCCAAACCGCCCAGCGCATCGGCACCGCGGTGGGGCTGGCGTTCATCACCGCGATCGTCTTCGCCAGCGCTAGCGCGATCAACTGGACGATCGGCACCGCCATCGGCTTCGTCACCATCGGGGTGCTCATGGGGATCGGCCTGCTCATCGCGCTCTACGACAACCGCACCCGCGCCCGCCAGGCCCAGTAGCGCTTCTTCTTTGAGGACGTCCGTCCCTCGCGGTTGTTGTTCAGGACGTCGCGGCAGGACGTCAGGGTGAGACGTCGCGGCAGGACGTCAGTTCCTCACCCTGCCAGCCCCGCGGACCTCCGCGATGGGCACGTCCTGTTCGATGCCCCAGGCCTCCCACTCGGCGGCGGTCTTGGTCCGGAATACGGCCGCGAACTGCTCCTCGGTGCCGTCCACACCCAGCAGCTGCATCGCCCGAGCCATGAAGTGCGGCTCCAAGGCAGCGAAGGCCACATGGGTGGGTGCACCACCAGCGGGTGCGGCCTCATAGATCCGGTAGCCCGGCAACGCCCCGCCCAGCAGGCCACCCGGCGCGCTCAGACCGAACTGCGCGGGCATCGCGAAAGCCTCCGCCGCATCCGCGAGCGCGACCTCGTGATAGCCACCCCCACCAGCGGCGGTGGCGTTACATTGCTCCTCAGCACCCTGGCTTTCTGCGCCTTGACCGCCTGCACCCTGGCCTGCCGACCCCGCACCCGCATTTCGGCCCAGCAGCAGCGCCAACGCTGCCTGCACCGCAAGCTCGGCACCTGCCAGATCGGCCACGGGCACCGTCGGCATCGCCGGTGGCAACAGCGTGCCCGCATGTGCCTGGTAGGTCAGATCATGACCGGCAAGATCGGCGTCGTCCCCCGAATGGCCAACGATCGCGACCTGACACAACCGCGGATACGCCGCGTGCAGCTCCTCCCAGGCGAGCCCCAGTCGCGCGAGCGCGGCGGGCCGAGAGGAGGTGATCAGGACGTCGCAGGTGGACAGCAGCTCCTTTAGCTGGCCGCGGTCCGCCTCCTCCTTGAGGTTCAGTTGCACCACGTCCTGGCCCGTACAGAGCCACTCGTAATACTTCGGGGCCGCCTGGGCCATGAGGTCCCCGGTGGGGCCTTCGATCTTGGTCACCTTTGCGCCCATATCGGCCAACCTGCGGGCCGCGATCGGACCCGGCAAATTCGGCGCGAGGCTCAGAACATTCACACCGCGAAGCACGCTCGGTGGTACTGGCAAAGGCACAACAATCCCCTCCTGTATCCGGGCGCTCTGGGCACCCGGAAATAATAAATGTGACGGAACTCACATCTAGCGATATTAGCAACCAGAAATGGTCCTGCCCGCGTTTCGCGAGTGACGCGCATCACTGCATGTCTACGCCGGTTCCCAGCCCGCTCCCACCGATTTTTAAAGCGCCACTACCCCCGCTCCAGAACGCACCCCAACACCCGCCCTTTTCACGATTTGTGAAAGAAACCGCCCCACACGCTGCGCTTTTCCGTATCGTGGAAAACCGTGCCCCTCGGCGCGACGCGGGAAAACCCCCGCCAATCGCCCCCGCACCCGGGTCAGCAGACCAGCGCGGCACATCGCGCACCGAACAGATGCTGAGAGGCTGCCGAACACGATTCTGGAGAGAATGCCTCTGGGATTCCTTGTCCGAGGCCGCAGCACAGGTGGCCGTCGAAACAAATGGAAAGGATTGAGTCCCCTTGACCAGCTCAAGCACGGAGAACTCAAACACTACTGACCAGGCATCCGCCAACCCGACCCGCATCGACTTCCTCTACCTCAACGAGGAAGAGATGGTCGACGCCGGTGTCACCGACCTCGCCGCGTGCGTCGAGACGATGGAGGAAACCCTCATCCTGCTCGCCGACGGCGACTACCGCATGGCAGGCGCGTCCGCGAACTCCCACGGCGCGCAGATCAACTTCCCGGACAACCCGGAGCACGAAGGCATGCCCGCCAACGGCCCCGACCGCCGCTTCATGGCCATGCCGGCCTACATCGGCGGCCGCTTCCAAAACTCCGGTGTGAAGTGGTACGGCTCCAACGCCGACAACCGCCAGAACGACCTGCCACGGTCCATCCACCTGTTCATCCTCAACGACTCCGTCACCGGCGCACCGCTGTCCGTGATGTCCGCGAACCTGCTCTCCGCCTACCGCACCGGCTCCGTCCCGGGCGTGGGTGTCAAGCACCTCGCCCTCGAGAACGCCGAGACCGTCGGCATCGTCGGCCCCGGCGTGATGTCCCGCACCATCCTGGGTGCCGCACTGACCCAGCGCCCAAGCATCAAGAACGTCAAGATCAAGGGCCGCTCCGCAGGCTCCACCCAGCGCGCCGCCGACTGGATCAAGGAGAACTACCCGCAGCTCGAGGACGTCCGCATCGTGGACACCGAGGAAGAGGCAATCCGGGACTCCGACATCGTCATCACCGGTACCTCCACCTCCCCGGACGGCCCGTCCGGCTTCCCGTACCTGAAGAAGGAATACCTGAAGCCAGGCGCCCTGCTGCTCATGCCAGCAGCCGCCCGCCTCGACGACGAATTCGTCCAGTCCGATGACTGCCGCCTCGTCGTCGACTACACCGGCCTCTACGAAGAGTGGTTCAACGAAAACGGGCCGGACGTGACCTACGAGCGCCTGCTCGGCATCCCGGGCAACCGCTGGTGGGACATGAAGGAAGAAGGCACCCTACCTGCAGAGAAGCTCGTCAACATCGGCGACATCGCCTCCGGCAAAGCACCGGGCCGCCAGAACGACGACGAAATCTTCTGCTACTCCATCGGCGGCATGCCCGTCGAGGACGTCGCCTGGGCCACCGACATCTACGAAAACGCCCTGAAGAAGGGCATCGGCACCAAGCTCAACCTCTGGGACACCCCACGGTTGACCTAAAGCCTGCGGCAACGGACCGCACGCAGCAACGCCCGGTCGTCACAGCACTGACCGGGCGTTTTCCCTACCATTGGTAGTAAGAACTGAATACACAACTGAATAACGCACGACTTGCACACCACAAACGCCAAGAAGCGAAGTGAAACCCCATGGGTAAGTTCAAACCCGGAAGCGAACACACCACCCCAGAAGGCATCCAGAAGTTCATCCGCGACGAAGAGATCCGCTGGGTGGACGTCCAATTCACCGACGTCCCAGGCATCGAACAGCACCTCACCGTGCCAGCGTCCGCCTTCGACGAAGACGCGATCCAGGAAGGCCTCGCATTCGACGGCTCCTCCATCGCCGGCTACACCAGCGTCGACAACTCCGACATGATGCTGCTGCCCGACCTCGAGACCGCGTTTGTGGACCCCTTCCGCAAGTCCAAGACGCTGAACGTGAAGTTCTTCGTCCACGACCCGCATACCCGCGAACCCTTTAGCCGCGACCCGCGCAACATCGCCCGCAAGGCTGAGCAGTACCTCGCGGAGCTCGGCTTCGCCGACACCTGCAACTTCGGTGCCGAGGCGGAGTTCTACATCTTCGACTCCGTGCGCTACGACTCCACCACCAACAAGTCCTTCCACGAGGTGGACTCCGTCGAGGGCTGGTGGAACTCCGGCGCGAAGGAGAACCCGGACGGCTCCCGCAACCTGGGCCACAAGGTGCGCACCAAGGGTGGCTACTTCCCCACCGCGCCGTACGACCACATGCAGGACCTCCGCGACGAAATCGGTGAGCACCTGCAGGACGTCGGCTTCGACGTCGAACGCTCCCACCACGAGATGGGCTCCGGCGGACAGCAGGAAATCAACTACCGCTTCAACACCCTCCTGCACGCCGCGGACGACATGCAGACCTTCAAGTACGTCGTGAAGAACACCGCGAAGTTCAACCAGAAGTCCGCCACCTTCATGCCCAAGCCGCTCGCCGGCGACGGCGGCTCCGGCATGCACATCCACCAGTCCCTCTGGAAGGACGGCCAGCCGCTGTTCCACGACGAGAACGGTTACGGTGGGCTCTCCGACATGGCGCGCTACTACATCGGCGGCATCCTCAAGCACGCCGGTGCCGTGCTGGCGTTCACGAACCCGACGATGAACTCCTACCACCGCCTGGTGCCGGGCTTCGAGGCGCCGGTGAACCTGGTGTACTCCCAGGAGAACCGCTCCGCCGCGATCCGCATCCCGATCACCGGGTCCAACCCGAAGGCCAAGCGCATCGAGTTCCGTGCGCCGGACCCATCGGGTAACCCGTACCTGGCGTTCACCGCCGCGATGATGGCTGGCCTGGACGGCATCAAGAACCGCATCGAGCCAGGTGATCCGGTGGATAAGGACCTCTACGAGCTGCCGCCGGAGGAGCTGAAGGACATCCCGACCGTGCCGTACTCCCTGGACGGGGCGCTCGAGGCGCTGGAGGAGGATCACGACTTCCTCACCGCCGGCAACGTGTTCACCGAGGACCTGATCGAGGCGCACATCCGGTACAAGTTCGACGAGGAGATCATGCCAGCCCGCCTGCGCCCGACGACGCAGGAGTTCGAGCTGTACTACGACTGCTAGTCGGGTTTCTGGCTGGTCTGTTGCCTGCTAGTCGGTTTGCTGGCTGGTGGCCGGTGGACGGGCTGGGTCGGCGGTCGGTTGGCTGCTGGTCTGGCTGACCGCTGACCAGATCGAAGGAGGGGCGACGGTCCGCATGGCCGCTTTGAGGGCGGGCCGCGCTGCTGGATTCCCAGTGGCACGGCCCGCTTTTCGTGCGTTTTGCGCCCTCTTTTATGCGTTTTGCAGAGTTTGATGCGCGAATGGGGCGTGCTGAGCCCCCTCACGGCCCGTTTTGGGCTGTGGAATGCCACAAAACCCGCAAAAAATGACACGCCACGGCCCAAAACCAGGTTCGCTGCCCGCTAGTTGGTGCGTTTGCGCTCTCTTTTATACGTTTTGCAGAGTTTGATGCTGCTTTTCAGCCGATTTCCGGCATCAAACTCTGCAAAACACGAGAGGTCAGGAACACAATCTGCAAAACGTTCCGGTGGGCGGAGTTCTTTCGCCAGCCGCTGGCCCGCCGGCTCCACTACGCGCACCCCGACGCTGCCCCCTTCGCGTTATGAGCGTCGGATCCCGCCCCGTGAAGATGGCCCACCCCGGCGGTGGCGTGCGGGGCGTAGGGCGTTACTATGCCCTGCGTGATAAAGAAGTTTCGGGAACTCCCACCGCCGGGCCCCGCGTGGGGCGGCAGCCTCATGGGCACCTCGATCGTCGCGCGCCTGCTCGTCGAGAAGGACATGATGATCGGCGCCAGCATCTTCGCAGCGATCGCGTGCGTGATCCTCGTGGCACTGACCATCGGCTTCGCCCGCTACCGGCAGCCGAGCTTCCAGCGCACCACCGTGGCCGAGTGGTCGATGTTCTTCATCGGCATTCTGGCGCTCGGGGCTGCACTCTCTGGTCTGACGGACGTCCCCACCTACCGCCTCATCGGGTTCTGGATTGGCGCACCCGTCACCACCGTGACGTGGGCGATCCAGCTATCCCGCTTTTCTGGGACACCACGATTCACATGGGGATTACCACTGGTCGGGCCAATGATTTCCGCTTCGGTGGCTGGCTGGTTGGCCCGCGATTACGGGCAGATGTACCACGTCATGGGCACCGCATTCTTCGTGATGTCGCTGCTCACCGCCGTGCCGGTCTTCGCGCATGTCTACTGGGCGGCGTGGCACGGCGAGGTGGATCTTTCGGGACCGAATTCCGCGACCGCGTGGGTGCCGCTCGGCGTGATCGGGCAGTCCACGACCGCGATGCAGATCCTCTACCCCAGCACGACGTCGGTGTACTACGGCTACGTCGCGCTCGTGCTTGCTATTCCGCTGTCGATCTACGCGATGGTGACCTTTTACCCAAACGTGGCGCGCTGGGTGGATTACTCCCCGGCGTGGTGGTCGTGCACCTTCCCGCCGGGCACCGTCAGCATGGGTGGCCACCAGGTTGCGCTGGTCAATGGTTCGGAGTGGCTGGACGCGGTCGCGCTGGCGATCCCCTTCCTGCTTCTGGCGCACTGGACGGCCTGCTCGAGCCGCTTCCTCGGCTGGGTTGCTGAGGGCCGCCGCGGCTCGACCGCCTAGCCCCCGGCACGATCCCGGACCCTAGCCCCTTGCGCGGTAGTCCCCCGGCCACCTAGCCCCTGCCACGCCCCTCCTCACGGCCCGCGCGTGGCCCGTTTTGGGCTGTGGAACGTCACAAAACCCGCAAAAACTGACACGCCACGGCCCAAAACCGGATTCACGGCTTGGCCAGCACTGGGCCCGGGCCGGTCGCTGGAAGCGCTCGGCCCTCTCCCCTATGCGCGTTTTGCAGAGTTGAGTGTCGCTTTTTGGTCAATTTCCGGCATCAAACTCTGCAAAACATGAAAGAGGTGAGTGGAAAGCGGGAACGCACGCGGCGCGCGAATGAGGGGCGTGCCGCACCCCCTCACGGCCCGCCCGTGGTCCATTTTGGGCTGTGGAATGCCACAAAACACGCACAAAGTGACACGCCACAGCCCAAAACCGGGTCACGGCTTGGCTTGGCCGGGCCCGGGCCCGGTCGCTGGAGGCCCGCGGTCCTCTCCCCTATGCGCGTTTTGCAGAGTTGAGTGTCGCTTTTTGGTCAATTTCCGGCATCAAACTCTGCAAAACATGAAAGAGGTGAGTGGAAAGCGGGAACGCGCTCTACAAAACGCGAATAGGGTGCGCGCTGGAGGTAGCGCACAACCCCGTGTGTGCTGGTGCGCGCACGCGGCGCGCAAATGAGGCGCGCGCTGAGTCTCTCGCGGCCCTCCCGTAGCCCGCCCGTGGCCCGTTTTGGGCTGTGGAATGTCACAAAACCCGCAATAACCGACACGCCACGGCCCAAAACCGGGTTCGCGGCTAACCCTGGCGACTCGGGGCTAGTGCTCAGCCACGGCCCCAGGCAATCCGGTGGCTAGCGCTCGGCCACGGCCCCCGGCCATCCGGGGGGTGTCCCTATGTTTTTGTCAAGTGCCAGACCGATGTTGACGAGCGCAGTCTTGGGAGTAGTTTCTTAGGCGT
>NZ_JASPJL010000008.1:0-76452 GCF_030232315.1 Corynebacterium sp. MSK039 | reverse complement strand
TGGCTCACAATGAACATCCTCTCCTACGGACACAACATCCGTACAAGTTGGGTGTCCACTAAACGAGGGTAACCTCACACCCTCGGTCACCTCCTTGGTTTAGGCACGACCTCAAGGCCCAGTTCAGAGCTGTATCGGACCAGGAACCTCCCGATCTCGGCCTCTCCCTTCTCATCGAGGCGAAGTGCCAACTGCCCCTTGAGAAGGAAGTGCTCCTGCCACTCCGGTGGTGTTTCTTCCTCCAGCTGGGTGACGACCGCGTCGAAGTCCTCGTCCCAGCGCGTCATCCGGGTCGGGAGCCGAACCGTGCTCATGGCTAGATCCCAGGCCTGCTGAAATTCGGGCGTGACTCCGCTCAGAATCTCCACGGGGTGCTCAGCGCTCCCCGCGGTCAGGGGTCGGTAGCCATAGTCAGTGCTCATCACTGGAATGACCTCGACGGTCGGCTCGCTGTCACGGACCTGTGCAGCACCCCGTTCCTCATCTCCCAGTGACTGCGCCGCAGCATTAAGGCCACGGAAGAGCGATTCAAGCTCCTTCGCATCGAAGGCAGATGGAACCCGGTATGTTGCGGACCGCGCGTGCGCTCGCGCCTCCCGGCTTCGGCTCTCACGTTCCGCCTCTGCCCAGAGCTCAGCCCACTCCTGCGGGACCGCGTGGTCATTCCCGTACACCGCCTCCACCAAGGGGGCGGTATCGTCCGGCCGGCGGAATCTTTCCGGCAGGTGCAGCAGGGTGGCGAGGAGGATTTTGGGGTCGTAAATCGCCTGGGCTCCCTTATCGAGCTCCGGCACGCCGTCGCGGTCCACAACACCGCGAATAAATACCTGCGGCTTCCGCAGCGCCGTCGGCCTGTCCGACGTTGGCCGATGGTGGCGATGAATGCGCCCGATACGCTGAATCACCAGGTCCATGGGAGCCAGGTCGGTGATCAGAACGTCGGCGTCGATGTCCAAGGACTGCTCCGCGACTTGGGTTGCGACCACGATCTTCCGCGCAGGCCTCCCGGCTCCCCGGCGCGCCGCAGGCCCAAGCTCCTCGCGCAAACGGTCCTCGCGTTGCGAGCGCTCCCAGGCCATGAAGCCCGCGTGGTGCAGCTCGACCTCATCCGGATAGACCGCGGCAAGCTCCTGATAGGCCTGCTGCGCACGCGCAATCGTGTTGCAAATAACCAGCGCACAACCACCTTCGGCGAGTAGCTGATCAAGCAGCGCCTGCAGCTCGGTGAGCTCGTCCCCGATGACCTGCACGCTTGCGTCGAGATTCCTCGGCGACGGTTCCGGTTCCCAGACCTCGTCCTTCTCCTCCGTGACCACCGTGATCCGCGGATATGCGGAGGATTCGACCCTCAGCGGCTCGCCGCTATACGCCTCCGCGAGCTCCTCGCGCTGACGGGTCGGCAGCGTCGCGGTCATGACGATCACGCTCGCCCCGTAGTAGGCGAGCCACGCGAGGGTGGTCTTGAGATAGTCGGAGGTATAGGCGTCGTAAGAGTGAACCTCGTCGAAGATAATGACCTTCCCCGCAAGCGCGAGGTGTCGGAGCATGGAGTAACGCTGCACCAGCGCCAGCATGAGGACCTGATCGACGGTGCCGACGACGATATTGGAGAGCAGTCCGCGCCGTCTTCCGCTCATCCACTGGCTGGCAATGACTTTCCCAGCAGCGCCGCCTGCCTCATCTTCCGCAATGTTTTTGTACTTCAACGCCCGGTATGGTTCCGCGAGCTGGTTCTTCGAGTGCGCCAGATACAAGGACGCCACCGTGTCGCCGGTCGTCCCCTGCGCCCAGTTAATGGTCCGATCGAGCAGCCCGTTGGCGGTCGCCATCGTCGGCGCGGCGAAGTAGACGCCCTGGACGCCATTCTCGGCCCCGAGTTGATGGGCCGCAGCGAGTGCGGCTTCGGTTTTACCCACCCCGGTTTCTGCCTCCAGGATGTACAGCGCTGGCCCCTCGGTAGCTCGTGCAGCCTCGACCATGGTGCGCTGCACGCTGCGGGCGCAGAATTCTTCTGGCCACGAGAAGGACCGCCGGAAGAACTCATCGATATTCGCAGCCGGCTCGGTTGGGTCCCACGGTGGGGTGATGTCAGTTTTCGCCATACCGTTCTCCAGGCGCTCTCGCATGGGCTGGAGGGCAAGTGGGAAGGCGTCGACGTTGGAGGCAATCCAGTCCGCGAAGACGACGATGCCGGTGAGCAGCTGCAGCTCCGGAGCTCGAGGTGTGGACATCTTGCTCAGAACCGGTTTAATCTCCGTTAACTCAGCGAACCCGTCCAGGAGTTCCTTGTGGATCTCCCGCCAGGACTGCGGGTAGTCCTTCAGGGCGTCCTCAATATCCCGACGGAGTTTCTCATCTGCCGGAATTCCATGGTGAGCACCAACGATGGAGCGCAAGCGTCTACGCATAGTGCTGGACGCCGAGGTCTCCGACTCAAGCCATTCGCCCAGCATCGCAGTGGAGGCCACACTGTGCGGCACCGCCTGTAAATTGGTCTCTCGATGCCCAGTGTCGAGCGGCAGTCCGGCGTCCGCGACAGCGTTAAGCAGGTAGTCATATCCAGGCTTTTTCTCCAGCAACCGCTGGAAATTGACACTGGCCTTCCCGGAATCATGCAATCCAGCCAGCCACGTCACGAGGCGACGCAGCTCCCCCACATCGATCCCCAGCTCCTCACTCAGGCCGCTCTTTGTGGAATCCGCGACCCAGATATCGAAAACCTCTCCAGCGGCCGCGGCGACGTCCACCAGGTGTTGCGGCAGATTGAGATACTCCCCCTCTTCCCCAGACTTCGCCCACAATGCCGCGAGCTGAGGACTCACTCCACGCAACCACGCATCAAGCCTGTTGATAAAAGCATCGCGCGTGTTGGAAGCGTTCGATTCACGAGTGTTCGAGCTCTCAACGCCATGTCTGGGGAAAGTCATACAATCCTCACTACTTCCGGTGGTGAACATAACCATAGCTACTTCACAGATCGAAAGCAAGCTTCTCGAACCCCTTTCTAACAATCCCCAATGTCCCAGTTATCTTTAAAAGTTACGCCCGTAACCTTCCTGGGGCGTACTCTTGAGCACGCTCCCCGCAGCACTAGCTCCGGCGGGGATGAGCCTTGGGATATTGGCGAATGCGCCACTTCCCCGCGCTAGCGGGGATCCCCAAGGCTTCTTTTCTTTTCGGCCCACCCAACCGCAAAACCTCACCACACCCACCCTTCGATTTCGCATAACGCGCGTTACACCATAATGTGAGACAGCGCACGCTTTCACGCTTTTTAGCAAGCTAGCGTTCAGGAAGAGCTGGTGAAACACCCAGAAACATCGTATTCTTCCCAGAAACGGCGTGATCCGCGCCACACCCCGCCCCGATCGAGCAGGCCTCGCCGGGGCCCGCACTTTTCGCTCGGGAGATCCCCGCACCGGAAACAGACCCAAGGAGGAACATTGACACCCAATCAAGTCGGCCTAGCGCTCGTGCTGCTAGGCGTGATGGTCTTGCTGGGCAAGACCATGCGCATCAAGTGGGGTTGGACCCAAAAGCTGTTCCTCCCTGCCTCCATCCTTGCGGGCTTCCTGGCTCTCTTCCTCGGACCTGAGGTCTTCGGCTCCATCGCTTCGGCGCTGGGCACGGACCGTTTCGCCGAGGGCGGCATCTTCGGCGCTGAGACCCTCGCCGTGTGGAAGACCCTCCCTGGCCTGCTGATTTCCGTGGTCTTCGGTACCCTCTTCCTCGGCCAGAAGCTGCCGAAGCCGAAGGAGGTCGTCGAGCTCGCCGGCCCGCAGCTTTCCGTGGGTGTGGCCTTCGCCTCCGGCCAGTACGTCGTGGGTATCGCGCTGGTGACCTTCCTGCTCGCCCCGCTGTTCGGCATCAACGAGGCCGCCGGCGCGCTCATCGAGATCGGCTTCGAGGGTGGTCACGGCACCGCGGCCGGTATGCAGTCCGTCTTCGAGGACATCGACTGGTCTGACGGCTACGACCTCGCCGTCGCCGTCGCCACCGTTGGTCTGCTCTCCGGCATCGTGATCGGCGTGGCCGTCATCAACTGGGCCATCCGCAGCGGCCGCACCGAGGTGATCACCGAGGTCAAGGACCGTTCCATCGAAGACCAGCGCGGTCTGTTCCGTCGCGACGAGCAGTACATGGCTGCAAAGATGACGACGCGCCCGTCCTCCATCGAACCGCTCTCCCTCCACGTTGCTTTCCTCGCTGTGGCAATCGGCGTGGGTGTGATCCTGTTGAAGGCCCTGCAGTGGATCGAGGAGATGCTGTGGATCGACAAGATCGAGCTGCTGAGCTACGTCCCACTGTTCCCGATGGCCATGATCGGCGGCATCTTCGTCCAGCTCGGCCTCAACATCCTGGGCTACGAGGACCTCATCGACCAGAACATGATGCTGCGCATCCAGGGCCTGGCTCTGGACCTCCTGATCACCGCCGCCCTGGCGACGATCTCCCTGCAGGCCATCGCCGATAACTTCTGGTCCTTCCTGATCCTGTGTGTCGGCGGCATCCTGCTGAACGTCTTCCTGCTGCTGTGGCTGGTGCCGCGCTCGATCCCGGAGTACTGGCTCGAGCGTGGTGTTGGTGACTTCGGCCAGTCCATGGGTGTCACCGCAACCGGCCTGATCCTCATGCGCATCGTCGACCCGGAGGCGGAGTCCCCAGCCTTCGAGTCCTTCGGATACAAGCAGCTTGTCTTCGAGCCCTTCTTCGGCGGCGGCATCATCACTGCCGTGTCCATCCCGTTCATCATGGCGGTCGGACCACTCCCAGTCTTGGGTGTCATGACGGCACTGTTCATCTTCGCCATCGCCACCGGCCTGTTCTACTGGGGCCGCAAGTTCGGCATCGACCGATCTAAGGCCGCTGGTGGTACCAAGGCCTTGGGCAACCACAAGGCAAACATGGAGGCCAAGCAGGCCGCCGCCGCTGCCCAGCAGCACAAGAACTAAGCCACCACAGTTCGCCAATAACTCAAGCCGGGTGCTCGGCGCGGAAACCCCGCGCAGCACCCGGCTTTTGCGTTGCCCCCTCCAGGCCCCGCCCCGGCCCTGCTCGTCCTGCTCTGCTTGCCCTATGTGGCCAGCCCCAGCTCTGCTCCTCCCCGTAGGCCACCGGCCCCGGCACAGCTTGAGCTACGCGAGCCACCACCCCCGGCTCCGCTTGCCCCAAGTGGGCCACCGGCCCCCTGCACAGCGTGAGGCACCTACCCCCTAGGCGGCCCCGTCTAGTTGTCGTTCTGTGCCTTCTTCTCCTTCATCGGCTTCTTCGCATCCAGAGGCACGAACACGGTGAACAGCACAATCACCAGCGAGAAGACCGCGCCCACCAGGAAGGCCAGGTTCAGGCCGGAGGCCAGGCCACCGACCTCGTCACCTGGGGTACTATTCATCGCACGCTGGGTACCGAAAGTCATGATCGCGATGAAGATCGCGGTGCCGCCGGCAGCAGCCACCTGCTGGAAGGTATTGAGGATCGCCTGCCCGTGGGAGGCCAGGGCGTCCGGCACCGCGGCCAGGGCGTTACTCATCAGCGGGGTCATCAGCAACGCGATACCGATGTGCAGCACCACCGCGACCCCCGTCAGCGCCCAGAAAGAGGAGTCCCGGCCCAACACCACCAGGCCCAGCATCGCGGCGCTCATCAGGATGGATCCCGGGATGGTCAACACGCGCGTACCCCGGGCGTCGTAGACCCGGCCCACGAACGGCCCCATCACGCCCATCGCCAAACCACCGGGCAGGATCGCCAGGCCCGACTGACTCTCCGAGAGCCCCATCACCTGCTGGGCGAACATCGGCATCAGGATGATGAAGCCGAAAAGCATGCTGAACGTGAGCAACATCAGAGCCAAAGAAAGCCGGTAGTTCCGCTCCCCCAGCGGGGCCAGGTCCAGCAGTGGCTCGCGCACTCGCTTGCCCGCACCCTGCTCTTCCGCAGCGGCCGACTTCCCGGCGCGGGCCTCGCGGGCCAAGGCCCGTTGACGTCCGAAAAAGACGGCGAGAACCACAATGCCACCGACCATCACCGCAACGCGGGCCACCGGAATCCCATCGGCCAGGTCAGACAGACCAGCCATGCCGTACAGCGTGGCGGCGAAACCCACCGCAGAGAGGAACACCGAGGGCACGTCCAGGTACGGGCGAGTCGGCTCCTCGAAGTTACGAACCAGCAGCAGGCCCACCACCAGGGCTAGCACCACCAGCGGCAGCATCAGGATGAAGATCCAACGCCAGCCCAAAGAGTGCAGCACCAAACCAGAAAATGTCGGGCCCAGCGCCGGGGCCACCGCGATGACCACAGAGACCAGGCCGAAGACCCCGCCGCGACGCTCCAGTGGAACCAGCCGCATGATCGTCGTCATGAGCAGCGGAATCACCAGCGCGGTGCCGGAAGCCTGAATGATGCGGGCGACCAGCAGCACCGGGAAGACCGGCGCCACAACGGCGAGCACCGTGCCCGCGAGGAAGAGCAGCATCGCCGCGGCGTAGACCTGCCGCAGACTAAAACGCTGCATGATGTAGCCGGTCATCGGGATCACCACGGCCATCGTCAGCATGAAGCTGGTGACCAGCCACTGCGCGACATCCGCAGTGATCTCGAAGTAGCCCATCAGCACCGGCAACGCGACCGACAAGGTGGTCTCGTTGAGGATGACCACGAAGGCCGCGGCGACGAGCACGCCGATCAGGAGCTTCGCGTTGGGTGCGGGTGTGTCGGCGGTGTGTGTGCCGCTGTTTTCGGCGCCGGTGCTAATGGCTTTCTCCTAGTTATTCGAGTTCTTTATTTTTCTCCATGTCAGCGCGAATCTCCGCGAGTCGGGAGCTGGCCTTGACGTCGCGGCCAGCTTCCGCGATCTCGGTCATGCGGTCCTGAACCGAGCCCTCGACGAGCTCCTGGGCGCCCAACGCATTCGCGTAACGGGATTCGATCTTATCCCTGACCTTGTCCAGGGTCGGGACGGCCTCATCCGGGGCGAGGGCGGCGTCGTTCATGGAGGCCATCGACTTATTCGCGGTCTCCTGCATCTTCGCCTGATCGGCCTGCGCGCGCAGCTGGTTGATCTGGTTCAGCTGGTCCTGCAGGCGGGTTTCGGACTCCTGCTGCTGACGCTGTGCTTCCTCCGCGCTCCGGGACGCCGCCGCGTGCAGCTCCTTGGTCTCTTCCAGCTGCTGCTCAACGGTGACGAGGTTGGAGGCGAAGAGTTCCGCGGTCTGATTCAGTTCCGTCGCGCGGTTAGCGTCGCCCTCGGACTGGGCCTGGTCGGCCTGCTGGAGTGCGACGCGGGTCTTTTCCTGCAGCTCGGCCGCGTCCTTCTGGAGGCGGTTGAGCTTCATCTCCAGCTGGTTACGGTTACCGATGACGCTGGCTGCGTGCTCGGTGATCTTCGCGTGCTGCTCGCGGGCGGCCTCTTCGGCCTGACGGATCTGCACCTTGGGGTCTGCGTTCTCCTCGATCTTCGTGTCGAAGGAGGCCATCAGGTACTTCCAGCCCTTGGAAAATGGATTAGCCATGAGTATCGCTCCTCTAGTAGGTCGTGCGCCCCAGAGTAGACACGAATGGCTCACCGTGACCGCGCGGCGGCCAAGAAAAGACCCGCGTGGTAGCGCGGGCCTTAGTGCGGACAGGCGGAGGTTTAGCCCTCCTGCTGAGCCTCAGCCTGCTTCATCTGCTCCTCGACCTGCTTGCGGACCTCGTCCATGTCCAGCTTCTCGGCCTGGGAGATGAGGTCGTTGAGGGCCTCCTTCGGCAGCATGCCGGCCTCGCGGGCCAGCAGGACGCCGTCGCGGAACATCATGATCGTCGGGATGGACTGGATCTGCAGGGCTGCGGCGAGCTCCTGGTTAGCCTCGGTGTCCACCTTGCCGAAGGTGACCTCCGGGTGCTCCTCGGAGGTGGCCTCGAAGATCGGGCCGAAGCGCTTGCATGGGCCGCACCACTCTGCCCAGAAGTCCAGCAGGACGATGCCTTCCTTGCCGACGGTCTCCTGGAAGTTCTCGCCAGTGATTTCCTTCGTAGCCATGATCTTTCCTTTCGCTGAATGCGTTGTATTTTCCGCCCGGGGTGTCCGCCCGGCGCGGCGAGTATTCATCGTTTCTTTCTGTCCGGTGCAACGTCGGGTGCAGTTTGCTTTATTCCACGGTCGGCGCACGAAACATGAGTTACTTTGTTTTTTATGAGCATCCCGAACGCATCTTTCGCTGAAGCAGCACCATCTGCCACCTATAAGGCCTGGAAGAAGCTGGCTAAGAAGCCGGCCGGCAACCGCCTGTTCTCCGTATTCGCTGCCTTCAAGGCCCCGTACTTCCTCACCGTGCTGCCGTATGTCAAGGATCTGCGCCCGGGTTACTGCCAGGTCACCGCGCCGAAGTGGTGGCTGGTCCAGAACCACATCGGCACCTTCCACGCCATTGCCGCCTGCAACCTCGCTGAGGTCGCGATGGGCATGCTCGCCGAGGCCTCCGTGCCGAGCACCCACCGCTGGCTGCCGATGGGCATGGAAGCGAAGTACCTGAAGAAGACCACCGGCCGGCTGACCGCCACCGCGACCGCCGAACTGCCGGACTTCTCCACCATCACCCGTGAGACCGGCGGCCAGGAAGTCCCGGTGAAGATCCACTTCGAGGACTCCGCCGGCGTGGAGTCCACCTACGCGGAGATCAAGATCTGGGTCACCGCCAAGAAGTAGGCGCGACCCACCGCCGGGCGAACCTCCCCCCAAACAGCGGGCCTAGCCCTCAGTCCACCCCAGCCCCTGAGACACCCCGCTACCCCCGGAAGGCGAACCAGCGGCCACCCACCCGGTGCAGCTCGACGTCCATGTCGTACAGCTCCCCGAGCTTCTCGGCAGTCAGCGCCTCGTCCACCGGCCCGCTGGAGAGGATGCGCCCGTCCTTCATCAGCAGCACGTCCGTCGTGGACGCCGCGATCTCCTCCACGTGGTGCGTGATCAGCACCGTCGCCACCTCGGGTCGGGCCTCACGCAGCCGGTCCACGACGTGCAGTAGGGTTTCCCGACCCGGCAGGTCCAGGCCCGTCGAGGGCTCGTCCAGTAGCAGCAGCTCCGGCTCCGTCACCAGGGCGCGGGCGATCAGGGTGCGCGCCCGCTCCCCCTGGCTCATCTGCGGCCACCGCCGATCGGTGCGGCTGCCCATCCCCACCAGGTCCAGCAGCTGGGTGGTGCGCTGCTTCACTTCCTCGGTGTAGTCGAAGCGCTGCACGTAGCCATTCGACCCAGACGCCCCGGAGAGCACCGCCTCGTAGGCCGTGATGTCCCCCAGATTCTTCCGCGGGTCCACGTGCCCGATGCGTTTGCGCAGTTCCAGGGTGTTAACTTTCCCCATCTGCTCGCCGAGGATCTCGACGGTCCCGGTGGTGGGGAAGGACTGCGCCCCCATGAGTTTGAGCATGGTCGTCTTCCCCGCGCCGTTGGGCCCGAGGATCGACCAGTGCGTGCCCGCGGGGACCGTCAGGTCAATCCCGGAGATGAGGTCCTTCCCATTGCGGGTCACGGCCACCCCCGAGATGGCGATCGCCGCCGGCCGCTCCCCCGTTGCTGCAGTGTTCGCGTCGCTGTGATCCATGCCTCATAACCCTACGCCGTCGACCAGACACGCCCGCAGACCCCCGTCCCCTTATCCGTTTCGACTGCCCGTTTCTGTTGCCGGGGCGTGGTGTTTTCTTTCTTATGACGACGTCAGGGCGAAACCCAGCCCCCAGGCCGCGCAGGCCGCCCCGAGCATGCCCACGGCCACCAGTGCCGCCACGCCGTAGCGGCGGGCCGCCGGGCGCGGCGACGCGGCAGGATCGGCGACCTCAGGGGGTGCGAGAAGGTCGGTGACCAGCCCAACAGCCACGGTGGAGAAGGTGGTGAAGCCGCCCAGGAAGCCGGTGCCCAGCACCAGCACCGCCGTAGCCCCACTCACCGAGAGCGATCCCAGCGAGAGCTCGCCGAGCGCATCATGCCCCTCCCCCGCGCCGGTGGCCGCGCCCATGAGTAGGCCGAGCAGGAGGCTGCCGAGGGTGTTGATCACCGTCAGGCTCGCCAGCGCGGGGATGTGGCGCTTGAGCCAAGTGTCCATGCCCCAGCGAGTGAGCGCACCGAGCCCACCGGCAATGGCCATGAGAATCACCGCGCCTGCGCTATAGCCAGCCATCACGCGCCACCCCCGAGGTCGCTCTGGTCCGGCTGCCCGCCGGGGCGCTGGCCCGCGCCCTGCTCGACGGACCGGGAAGTCACACTCCCGGGCTGGCTGGCGGCGCGGCCGGCATCGCTGCCGGCCGCAGCCGCGCACACGCCCAGCACGATCGTGGCCGCGAAGTAGCCGAGGACGGCAACGGCGCCGACGTCGTCGTTAATAAAAGCGACCGCACCCGCGAGGGCAGAGTAACTGGTGAACGCCCCGCAGAAACCGGTACCAAGCAGGAGTTTCTCCCGCCCCGCGAGGAACAAGACCCGCCGCGGGTGAGAGCCCGACCCCGCGGCCGCACCAGCATCCTGAAAGAACGCGCTCACAAACCCCAGCAGCCCTGCGCCGAGCACATTCGCGGCCAACAACCCCCACTGCCCGGCCAGGCCACCCCCGCCGGTGCTGAGCGCATCGGTGAGCAACCAGCGGGCCAGGGTGCCGAGCAGGCCGCCGGTGAACACGAGCAGAGCGCCAATCACGCTGTTCAGCGTACCGGCGCCCACGAAATGCGAAAACTCGCCCCACAGCCAGCGGCAGCGGCTCACTGCGCTGCAGTCAATCGCCGTGCCGGTCGAAGGCACGGGCCGGGGTGCGTGACGCGTCAACTACATGGAAATATGTTTAAATAAGGGCATCATGACCAGGAAAAATTCACAGCTGACGCCCCAGGACGACGCCACAACCCAGGCAGCCCCGGGAGCGAAGCACAATGCGAAGGACGGTACGGCACAGCCCGAGACCCAGCAGGCAGTCCCGAACCCAGCACAGGACGTGCGCTGGCTGACCGACGAGGAACAGCAGGTCTGGCGCCAATGGCTAGACCTGGGCGCCCGAATCACCAACGCGCTCAGTCGCGAACTGCAGCTCGACAGCACCATTTCGCTGGCCGACTACGAGGTGTTGGTCTACCTGTCGGAATCGCCGGATCACCGGCAGCGCGTCGTGGCGCTCGCCGAGGCCATCAAGTGGGAGCGCTCGCGCCTGTCCCACCAGATCACCCGCATGGCCAAGCGCGGGCTCGTCCGCCGCGAATCCTGCGATAAGGACGGCCGCGGCGCCTTCGTGATCCTCGAGGAGCAGGGGCTGGAGGCCATCACCGCCGCCGCACCGGGGCACGTCGAAGCCGTGCGCCACATGATGTTCGACGGGCTGAGCGCAGAGCAGCTCGCCGCCTTCCGGGACGTGCTCGCCCACATCGAGCCGCAGGTCGCGGACCAGGAGGAGCGCATCGCCGCAGCCCTGGCCGCCAAGCGCGGGCGCGGCAAGGCGCAGCACTAAGAACTAAGAAGAACTAGCCCGCGCGGTACTCGGAGAACTTCGAGTACTGCAGCTGGTGGGCCACCACCACGGTGCCGATCGGGCCACCACGGTGCTTCGCGAGGATGATGTCCGCCTCGCCGGCGCGCTCGTGATCGCGGTTCGCACTATCCGGGCGGTTGATCAGCATGACCATGTCCGCATCCTGCTCCAGGGAACCGGACTCACGCAGGTCGGAGATGCGCGGCAGGGCGTCGTCGCCACGGCTCTCCACACCACGGTTCAGCTGGGAGATCGCCACGACCGGGACGTCCACCTCCTTGGCCAGCAGCTTCAGCTGGCGGGAGAACTCGGAGACCTCCTGCTGGCGGGACTCGACCTTTTTACCCGAGCTCATGAGCTGCAGGTAATCCACCACGATCAGCCCGATATCGTGCTGTTGCTTCAGGCGGCGGGCCTTCGCGCGGATCTCCATCATCGTGAGATTCGGGGAATCATCGATGAAGATCGGGGACTTATCGATCTCCCCGATGCGGCGGGTCAGCCGCTCCCAGTCGTCCTCCTCCATCTTGCCGCCGCGCATCGCGGAGAGGTGCACCTCCGCCTCGGCGGAGAGGATGCGCATCATGACCTCGGACTTACTCATCTCCAGGCTGAAGAGCACGGAGGCCTTGTTCTGGCGGATGGAGGCGGAGCGCATGAAGTCCAGCGCCAGGGTGGACTTACCCACACCAGGGCGGGCCGCGACGATGATCATCTGCCCACCGTGCAGGCCGTTGGTGAGGTCGTCCAGGTCTTGGAAGCCTGTGGCAATACCCTTGGCGGTGCCGCCCTGAGACTCGAGCTCGTCGATCTCGTCCAGGGTGGGGTCCAGCAGGCGCTCGAAGACCTCGTAATCCTCGCTGGTCGCGGAGTTCGTCAGCGCGAACATCTCCTGCTGGGCGTTGTCCACCACGGACTCCACCTCCGCACCCTCGATGCCGGAGTAGCCCAGCTGCACGATGCGGGTACCCGCGGTCACCAGCCGGCGCAGCGTGGCCTTCTCCTTGACCAGGTTGGCGTAGTAGCCCACGTTCGCACTGGTCGGGGTCTTGGACATGATGGACTGCAGGTACGGCGCGCCGCCGATCTGCTCGAGCTTGCCATCCCGGTCCAGGCGCCCGGCGACGATGACCGGGTCGACCTCCTTGCCCTCGCCATAGAGGCGGACGATGACGTCGAAGATCGTCTGGTGGGCGGGACGGTAGAAGTCGTCCATGACGAGGACCTCGACGACCTCGCTGATGGCGTCCTTGTTCATCAGCATGCCGCCGAGTACGCCCTGTTCCGCCGCGACGTTCTGTGGCATCTCGCGGCCCAGGTCCTGGAATTCTTCACGACGTCCACCCGAACGCCCGGATCGGCGCTGGCCGGATCCAAAGTTATTGCGGGCGGGCGCGGCGGAGCTCCACGCACCCCCACCGCTATCCGGGTGCGGGGCGTGGTCCTCCTCCGGTGGTGGTGGCAGGAGTTCTGCGCCGTCGTCGAAAGACATTCCACCCATGTTGCTCTCCATCGTGCCTCCGCGTGCTTAATCAGGCTCGGTTATCACCCTAGCCAGCGCTGCGGACAAACCCGATTCGGCGGCCCAGAGCGTTCTCATTCTTGTTCTTCAGATGACCAACTCGGGGCCGATCCAGCATGCTGTCGGAGGAGTTATCCACAGGCTGTTGTGGATAGCTCTGTGTATGGCGTGTGGATGATGTGTGGACAAATCCACAAGCCCCAGGTCAGCTTGTGGATGAACTGTGCATGAGGCTGTTTATAACCACCAGAATGGCCTATTTGTGCAGGTAGAGAGGCTTTCCAAAAAGCTGGCGAAAAACGGACCCCCCTGTGGATAACTCCCGAAAATGCCTATAAGTGCAGCTCAATATGGCGTGTCACCCACAACTCTCACCCACCGCTAGACCCCCCGAAATTACAAGTTTTGGGACGCGCCGCGGGCAGTTATCCACATCCTTGCCCACATCGCGCAATGCCCCTGAATACACCAAGCCCCCGGCGGGATCATTCCCGGCCGGGGGCCTCGTGCTTGCTGTTGTCTATGTGTGCGTTCCGGCGTTCATCGCAGCAGCGCCGCTCGCCTGTGCGGCGGCCTGCACACCAGCCAAAACGCGGTGAAAAATGAGCCTGTCCCATCGCCATTATGCATGGGCGGTTCCAACCCGACCCCTGGGTGTCTAAGCCAGAGACATGGAAGGCCGGACCCGCCGCAAAACCGGTTGTCTAGGCCGGCGAAGGTCAGCGAGGGCTTAAGCGCACAGCGCTCAGACGGCGCGGCTTCTGCCACCCGCCTCGGCGCTGGACGCCAGGCTGCTTCTGCGATTACTTATCGGCGTCGACCACTGCGAACTCGAGGTTCGCGGTCATGCCGGAAACCAGCTTCACATCCACGGCGTACTTGCCCGTGTTCTTGATGCTGTTCTTTGGCAGCTTGATGGCGTGCTTGTCCAGCTTCGGACCGCCTGCGCGCTCAACAGCTGCGACGACGTCTGCGGTGGTCACGGAGCCGAACAGCTTGCCGCCCTGTGCGGTGCGCACCGGCACCTGAACAGCGGACAGCGCCTCGAGCTCTGCCTTGACCGCCTCTGCGTGCTCCTGGTCGCGGATAACGCGATCA
Organism: Corynebacterium sp. MSK039; assembly: GCF_030232315.1. Classification (NCBI taxonomy): domain Bacteria; kingdom Bacillati; phylum Actinomycetota; class Actinomycetes; order Mycobacteriales; family Corynebacteriaceae; genus Corynebacterium; species Corynebacterium sp. MSK039. Next base: position 62,343 of record NZ_JASPJL010000008.1, on the reverse strand, counting down.
GCCTTGGCACGCTGGATGTCCTTGATCTGCTTCTCTGCGCCGCGGGTCGCAACGATGGCGTAGCCGCGTGGCAGCAGGTAGTTACGTCCGTAACCAGCCTTGACTTCAACGATGTCGCCGGGGACACCGAGCTTGTCAACGGCGGTGGTGAGGATCAGCTTCATGATCCAACCCTTTCGTTGTGCATGGAGTGTTGACGTGAACAGTGATTATTGCTTCTGGCGGCCGGCCTGCCGGTCACCAGCGCTCATCAATTGGTTCAGAATGGCGGCTCTTCGTCGCCGACACCGAAATCAGTTTGAGGTGCAGAGTTCCACGGGTCATCGGCATTGGAGGCATTCTGCCCGCCGAAGCCACCCTGGTTCTGCTGGCCACCCATGCTCTGCCCAGAGCCGGAGCCCTGGTTGAATCCGCCCTGGCCGCCCTGGTTTCCACCAAAGCCGCCCTGGCCACCCTGACCGAAGTTGGAGCCGCCGCCCTGGTTTCCACCAAAGGACTGCCCGCCACCACGGGGGTTGCGCTGTACCTGCGCGGTCGCGTACTTCAGGGACGGACCGACCTCGTCGGCCTCCACTTCGAAGACGGTGCGCTTCTCACCCTCGCGGGTCTCGAAGCTCCGCTGGCGCAGCCGACCAGTGACGACCACGCGGTCGCCCTTGTTCAGCGAATTGGCCACGTTCTCCGCGGCCTGACGCCAGATGTTGCAGGTGAGGAACAGTGCCTCGCCGTCGACCCACTGGCCTGCCTGCGCGTCGTAGCGCCGCGGGGTGGATGCGACTCGGAAGCTGGCGACTGCGGCACCCGACTGGGTGTAACGCAGCTCCGGATCAGCAACAATGTTGCCGACCAGGGTAATTGGGGTATCTCCCGGTGCCATTGATAGTTCCTTTCAGCTGGGGTTATGCAGTTAAGGCCAGGTTAATCGCCTGCGCCCCGTGCTGCATGGGTGAAGCTGATTTCTTACTTGTCCTTGCGGAGCACCTTGGTGCGCAGGACGTTGTCGTTGAGGTTGAGCACGCGGTCGAGCTCGCGCACAGTGTCCGACTCGCAGGTCAGGTCGAGAACGATGTAGACGCCCTCTTCCTTCTTCTGGATCGGGTACTCAAAGCGGCGCTTGCCCCAGACATCAACCTTGTCGACCGAGCCCTTTTCCTCGCGGACAATGTTCAGGTACTTGTCCAACGATGGGGCTACGGTGCGCTCATCCTGGGAAGGATCGACGATGATCATGACTTCGTATTGACGCACGGACCTCATCACCTCCTGTGGTCTAGTGTTTCGGCCATGCTTATTTGGGCATGGCAGGAGGGTCGTTGCGTCAGCAACCTGGCCAGTGTACCCCGCTGCCTGCGGAAATGGGAAATCCGCGACCGTGGCCCCCGTTGCTCCCCGCGCTCCCCCATCCGGCCTGCCCGGGGCCGGGTTATTTATTGATCGAGGCCCAGCCCACGGCCAGGGTGACCGGGATGATCGTCATGAACACGATCGCGATGGAAAACAGCAGGATGATCACGTTTTTGGGCTTCTGTGCGTGGAAGCTGTAGAACGCGGTGCCGAAGAAGATGAATCCGATGAGGATGCTGCCCATCCCCAGGTACAAGGACATCGACATTGCCGCTCTAACTCTCCCTTAGTCCGTTGCGGGCGCGGCTTCGCTGCGGTTCTTCCCAGCGGGCTTCTTCTTCGCCGTGGTTGCGCCGCTTTCTTTTTTTCGACGTCAACCGCCTCGCGCCCGGCTCCTTAGCCGCCAGGATACCCGCCAGCGGGTCTGCTCCCGAATGCGCGGCGCGCACCAGGTCGCCCTGCCTGCCCGGCGCGGTCAGGCGCCCGTCGGTCTGCAGCATGTCGCGGATGACGATCACCGCCATCGCGACCAGCAGGCCCAGGCGCAGCACCGTCACGCTGTCGACCAGCCAGTTCGGCGCCGCCTCCTCGGCGGGGAGGAACTGCCACATCCGCAGGTACCAGTAGCCGGCCTCGATGGCGGCCCAGATGAAGTACAGCCGCCAACGGGGCAGCGCCAAGGCGATCAGCGGCACCAGCCAGATCGAGTACTGCGGGCTCCACACCTTGTTGGTCAGCAGGAAGGCAAGCACCGCGAGGAAGGCGACCTGCGCGACCCGGGGCGTCGTCCTCAAATAAAAGACAACGAACCAACCCAGGGCGACGAGGGCGGCGAGCAGCAACCCGGTGGTGATGTAATTGAGCATCTCCACGCCCTCGATGGCCTTCGAGGGCGAGCCGCCGTCCCAGGCCTCCTTGCCGGTGACGTGGGCAATGACCGCGTAGATCGTCGATCCTTCGTAGCCGCGCACGGAGTTCAGGCGGAAGAACTCGCCCCAACCGCGGGGCGCGGCGATCATCACCGGGGCGTTGAGCAGCGCCCAGCTGCCGATCGCGCCACCCAGCATGCGGCCCAGCTCGCGCCACGCGCGGGTCTTCAGGCACAGCAACAGCAGCGCCCCCAGGATGAATGCGGGCCAGAGCTTCGCGGCCACCCCGAGCCCGCCGAGCACGCCCGCGAGCAGGGGCTTGTGATTCGCCCACGCGGCCAGGCAGCCCACTGCGAAGACGATGGAGAGCAGGTCGAAGTTCGTGAACGCGTGGACGATCACCAGCGGGGAGGCGGCCATGAGCATCGCGTCCCAGGTGCGCGCGCCCACCAGGCGGGTCAGCAGCGCTACCCCGATCAGCCAGCACAGGGCCAGACCAATGGAGGAGACGGCGAAGAAGACCACGGAGGCGGGAACCGGCGGCAGGCCCAGGGAATCCCACGCGGCATGCACCGGCCGGGCGAGTGCCGCGGCGAAGTATTGATAGAACCCGGAGAGCACCGGGTACTCCATCCACCGCTCCACCCCATCGGTGGTGATGGACTGGAAGTACGGGACGGTCAGGGTATCCAGGCCCCGGCCGCCGAACAGCGGGATCTGGTCCGAGTAACAGGCCGCGGTGTACTGCGGTCGGCCCGACCAGTCCAGGTGAGCCTGGCCCTCAGCATTGACGTTGCCGCGCAGGCACGGGGCCTTCTGCAACCAGCCGAGAATGAGGAAGAAACCCGCAGTCGCGAGGATCGCTAGCTGCGGGTTCCACCGGGGCGCCACCGCGTGACGGTCACGGTTGGCCATTTAGCCCAAGAGATCGTCGATGATCTGGCCGAGGTCCGGCGGCGGCGGGGCTCCCCCGCCACCGGTGTTCCCGCCACCCTGGCGCGGTGGCGTGGCCGGCTCCGGCTGCGGAGCCGGGGCTTCCTGCGATGGCTGTTCCTGCTCCGGCTCCGGCTGCGGGTTCTCCGGCGCGACGTAGCCACCGTTGTCCGGAACGCCGGCCGCAGCCTCGCCGCCGGAGCCCCAGTTCTCGATCGGGTCGTCGACCAGGGAGCGGTCCATCACGTTCTTCCAGATGGTGGACGGCATGCCGGAGCCGTACATGGTCCCGCCCCACTGGTTGACCAGCGGGCGGTTGTCCACGGTGCCGATCCACACGGCGGTGGCCAGCTGCGGGGTGGAGCCGATCATCCAGGCGTCCTTGTTCTGGCCGGTGTCACCGAGCTGGGCGGTACCGGTCTTCGCAGCGGACGGGCGGCCATTGGCCAGGGCGTTGCCGTTGGAGTAGGCCGCGATCGGGCCCATCGCCTCGATGACGGCGTTGGCGATCTCCTTGTCGATCACCTGGTCGCCCTCCGGGTCGGTGTTGTCGAGCAGGACCTCACCATTGGAGTTCTCCACCTTCTCCACGAAGTGCGGGCGGTGGAAGACACCCTCGTTGGAGAGGGTCGCCAGGCCAGCGGCCATGTCCAGCGGGCGGGACTGGTACTGGCCCAGGACGATGCCCTCGTACGGGGTGCCGCCGTTTTCCTGCAGGGTCTTGCCGAAGCCCGGCAGCTCCTCGGCCACGCCCAGGCGGTGGGCCATGTCAGCCACGGCCTGCGCGCCCCCGTCGAGGGAGCGGGTCAGGCGAATGAAGGAGGTGTTCAGGGACATCTTCAGGGCCTGCGCGATGGAGCAGCTGCCGCAGGATTCGCCACCGACGTTCGTGACCTCGGTCTGGCCGGTGGTCACCGGGGAGGAGTCGAAGTTGTCGTAGATCGATCCGCCCTGGTCCAGGTAGGCGGCGAGGCCGAAGATCTTGAACGTCGAGCCAGTCTGCATCGGCGCATTGGCGTAGTCCCAGCCGACCGGGTCGTCGCCACCGTAGTAGCCGCGCACTCCGCCGGTCTTCGGGTCAATGGAGACGACCGCCCCGCGGATGCCCTCCATCGCGCCCTCGAACTGCTGGTGCACCTCGTCGACGACCGCCTGCTGGACCTTCGGGTCGATCGTGGTGGTGATCTTCAGGCCCCCGGTGTTGACCTGGTTTTCGTTGATGCCGGCTTCCTCAAGCTCGCGGATGACTGCCTGCTTGATGAGCCCGTTGGTGCCCTTAGCCTGGTGCACCTGCCCTGCCTTGGCCGGGTCCTGGGCCTTCGGGTATTCCGCGGTGTCGCGCTGCTCCTGGGTGATGGAGCCCATGCCGAGCATGCCGTCGAGCACGTAGTTCCAGCGGGATTCCGCGCGCTCGCGGTTGGTCCACGGGTCAAGCACGCTCGGGGACTGGATGGACGCGGCGAGCACCGCGCCTTCCTCCACGGTGAGGTCCTTGACGTCCTTGTTGAAGTAGGCGTGCGCGGCGGAGTTGATGCCGTAGGCGTTGCGCCCGAAGTAGATGGTGTTGAGGTAGGCGCCGAGGATCTCGTCCTTGGACCACTCGCGGGCCATCTTGGAGGAAATCACCAGCTCCTTGGCCTTACGGGAGATGCTGAGCTCATCGCCGACCATGGCGTTTTTCACGTACTGCTGCGTGATGGTGGAGCCACCGCCGGCGCTGCTGTTGCCGGTGAGCTGGCCGAGCGCGGCGCGGCCGAAGCCGGTCAGGGAGAAGCCGGGGTTGTCGTAGAAGTCCCGGTCCTCTGCGGCGAGGACGGCCTCGCGCACGTGCTCCGGGATGTCGGAGACGTCCACGTTGGTGCGGTTGCCCTCGGGCGGGATGATGCGCGCGAGCTCGGTCTCGTTATCGGAGGCCATGATGTAGGAGACCTGGTTGTTGACCAGCTCCTCTGGCTCCGGGACCTTGGTCACGGAGTAGGCGGTGAAGAAGGCCACGACGGGCACGATGATGGCGACCGCGATGAGCGCGGTGAAGCCCACCAGGACTTTCTTGCGGAATTCGCTATCGCGCCAGTGGTTCTTCTTGCGTGCCCGCGCGACGTAGTTACCGCTGCGGACAGAGCGCCCGGAGCCGGACCCGTTCTTCTTCGGGCCTGGCTTCGCGGCGTTGTTCTTGCGGCGCGGCGGCTGAGTGTTCTTACTCAACGAGCTATGTCTCCTCATTGAAAAGGGCAGTCGATTTTCATTACTTTACGCGGTCGCCCCCGTGGTTTGCACCTTTCGCGCGCCACTTTCGCCACAGGGGTTAACTTCCTTCCCATCCGCGTGGCCCGCGCTTTCTCGGAATGTCCTGCTCTCTCGGCCCCCTCCCCTACCGTTTAGGACGTCGCCCCGGGCCAGCACTTGATCGGTTTACTGGCGGCTCTTGATCGGTCAACCGCCTTAAGCACCCCAATCGCCAAGGTCAGCGGCCTTAAGTTGTTCAGCTATGAGCAATAATTCGACTTCCCCTGCAGCGGCCGAGGGCCGCACGGTCAACATCGCGATCGTCGGCCTCGGCAACTGCGCCACCTCCCTGGTTGAGGGTCTTGAGTTTTATAAGGACGCCGCCCCGGATGCTGAGATCCCGGGCCTGATGCACACCGTTTTCGGTGACTACCACGTCGCGGACGTCAAGGTCGTCGCCGGTTTCGACGTCGACGCGGACAAGGTCGGCAAGGACGTCTCCGAGGCGCTGTACTCCGGCCAGAACCAGACGATCAAGATCGCGGACATCCCGCACCTCGGCGTCGAGGTCAAGCGCGGCCCAACCCACGACGGCCTGGGCCGTTACTACCAGGAGTCGATCGAGGAGTCCTCGGTGGAGCCGGTGGACGTCGTCGCTGAGCTGAAGAAGGCGAAGGCGGACGTCGTCGTCAGCTACCTGCCGGTCGGCTCTGAGGAAGCGGACCGCTTCTACGCGCAGTGCGCCATCGACGCTGGCTGCGCGTTCGTCAACGCCCTGCCGGTGTTCATCGCCTCCGACCCGGAGTGGGCACAGAAGTTCCGCGACGCGGGCCTGCCGATCATCGGCGATGACATCAAGTCCCAGGTCGGCGCCACGATCACCCACCGCGTTCTCGCCCACCTCTTCGAGGAGCGCGGCGTGCGCTTGGACCGCACGATGCAGCTGAACGTCGGCGGCAACATGGACTTCAAGAACATGCTGGAGCGCGAGCGTCTGGAGTCGAAGAAGATCTCCAAGACGCAGGCGGTGACGTCCAACCTGAAGACCTCCCCGCTGGCGGGCAAGGTACACGACAAGAACGTGCACATCGGGCCGTCGGACTACGTGGGCTGGCTGGATGACCGGAAGTGGGCCTACGTGCGCCTGGAGGGCTCCGCCTTCGGTGAGGTGCCGCTGAACCTGGAGTACAAGCTCGAGGTGTGGGACTCCCCGAACTCCGCGGGCATCATCATCGATGCTGTTCGCGCGGCGAAGATCGCCCTGGACCGCGGCGTTGCTGGGCCGGTTGAGGCGGCGTCCAGCTACCTGATGAAGTCCCCTCCGACGCAGCTGCCGGACGATGTGGCGCGCACCCAGCTGGAGGAGTTCATCTCCGGCGGGATCGCCTAAACCGCCTCAGCTTCTCGGCTAGGGCTTCCGCCCAGCCGGATTCACCTACCGCTGCCCCCGGGGGCCTACACGAGCCCCCCGGGGGTGTTTTCCCCGTGATAGGGGAATATCTGGTAGTCGATAGTTTTGTACGGCCAACACTCAGGTAGATTGATCTATATGCCACGTTCAAAAATGGACATTGCCCGGGATCTTCGCCCGAGCCTCACGCGTCTCTACCTGCTGTACTTCCGTAAGACGGAGCAGTCGAACATCTCGCAGGCCCAGCTGTCGATCATGATGATCCTGGACAGCGAGGGTCCCATGCGCATTTCTCAGATTGCTGCGATGGAGTCCATCCGCATGCCGACGGCGTCCAACGCCGTCAACCAGCTCGAGACGATGGGGCTGGTCCACCGCGTTCGGGACGTCAGCGACCGCCGCGGCGTGCGCGTTCAGCTCACCGACAAGGGGCGGGAGGAGCTGCACAACCAGGAGGGGGCGCGCAGCATCCAGCTCGCCAGCATGCTGGAGAACCTCAGCGAGGAAGAGCTGCAGACCGTGGACGCTTTCATCCCGGTCATCGACACCATCCTGGAGCGGTACTCTGAGGATGACGAGAGCGCTACTCCAGCCGATCCCGCGAAGTAGCGCTAAAAGCTGAATTGGGACGGGGAGCTCAACGCTGTGGCACCGAAGAAGACGAAGAAGTCCCGCACCGCTAAGAAGGCCTTCCGCCCGCCGACGCTCGCGAAGCCGGTGATCGCGCCGCGTGTGAACCGGGCGCTGCGCGTGCTGGTTGCGTGGCCGCCGCATGCCGGGAGCGTGGGCGAGGACTTGGCGCGCACCGTCGCCTGGCTCGCGCAGGAGAACCCGCTGGTCGTGCGCACCGCGACGGTGATCTCCCAGACCTGGCCGCAGACGGATGCCCCCGCCGCGGCGGCGGATCAGGCGGACCTCTACCCCACCGCCAGCTCGGACCTCTACCCCACCAGCCCGGACACCAGCGGTAGCCACGGCACGCCGGGGGCCGGGGTGGGCGCGGCTGAGGCGCTGGGCGCGCCGGTCGCCGGGTCCGCCAGCCCCACCAGCTTCACTGCGGCCCGGGAGGCCTTCAATACCTGGCTGGAGGCAGAAATGGCTGCGGCGGGCGAGTCCGCGCGTGCCGCGCTGCTGGCCGCCGGGGTGCCCGAGAAAATGCTGGACGAAGAGCAGCTCGCGATGGTCTACAGCGACCACTCCGAGACCAGCCGACTCATCGAGGCCGGTGAGGAGTTCGGGGCGGATGTGATTCTGCTGGGTTCGCAGGCGGATTCGCCGGACGGGCGCTACCGGATGGGCTCCACCGCGGATGCGCTGCTGCACTGCTCCCCGCTGCCGCTGATGCTCGTGCCGCGGAACCTGGACTTCTCCAAGGCCGGGCCGACGCGCGTGAACTGCGCTTATGTGGATACCGAGCAGTCCCAACAGGCACTGCGCCATGCCTCGGATCTCGCGCGGCGGTGGGACGTGCCGCTGCGGCTGGTGGCCTTCTCCCCCGCCGGGGTCTCGTTGGATCCCACGCAGGTGGCCTTCGGTGACGCCGTGGCTGCTGCAGGTGCCGGCGGTGCTGGTGCTAGCGGTGCCGCAGCCCTGTTGGCGGAGGCTTGGCAGGTGCAGGCCAAGGAGCTGCTGGAGCGCGGCCGTAAGCGAGCGCTGTCCCGCCACCCGGATCTGGAGGTCACCACGAAGACCGGCATCGGCGCGAGCTGGGAGGAGGCGGTCGGCGCGATCAAGTGGCGCAAGGGCGACCTGATGGTCATGGGCTCCAGCGTGTTGGGCGATTTCAACCGAGTGTTCATCGGCCCATCCACGAACCAGATCCTGCGGCACGTGCCGGTGCCGGTATTCCTCAGCACAGTCTAGTTGGCCGCGTTGGTCTTCCCCGCTCGAGTGTGGCAGCGGGGTTTAGCTTTGTGGCCGGGATCTCTTAAGGTTGGGAGCTACCAGGAGTTTCACCGAAGGAGAGGGTAATCGTGAGTACGTTAGGCCCGGGGCACCCGGAGAATCGCGCCGAGCTGCCGCCGGAGGACCTTCCGCCGCAGACCGCAGGCCGCCCGAAGCTCACCGAACTCGATTACGAGGCCGATCCCCTCGCCCGCCTGGAGCGCAATAACCGCTCAACGAAGCAGGCGATCATCTACTTCTGTGCCGTCCCGGGCATCGCTGCCGTCCTGGCATTGGGCACGGCAATCATCTCCCGCATCGTGGGCGGCCCCTATTGCGATGCCGATTCCTCCGCCTGGTTGTGCACCGAGGGCTTCCGGCTGTTCTTCCACATCGCCCCAGCTCTGGTGTGCTTTTTCGGGCTCTTCGGCGCGGCGTATATCTGCTACTACAAGTGGAAGCGCCACCAGCGCTGGCGCCCGTGGATCGCGGTGATCTGGTTCATCATGCCCGTGGCGATCGGCTGGTCGGTCAACAGCGCGGCGATGCTGATCCTCAACGCCTAAAACTCAGCGCTCCCCACGTCCCAACGGGGCCCATCCCAACGGGTCCCGAAAGGCAAAGCTCCAGCGCACCCCCCAGCCCCAGGCCGCCCGGTCCCCTCCCCGGGCGGCCTTTCGCCTTACTTCGCCACGATATTGATCATGCGGCCCGGCACGACGATGACCTTCTGCACCGTCTTGCCCTCGATGTGGCCCTGCACGGTCTCATCAGCCAGCGCCGCGGCCTCCAGGTCCTCCCGGGAGGCATCCGCGGCGACCATGATGCGGGCGCGAACCTTGCCCATGATCTGAACCGGCATCTCGATCTGGTCGTCGACCAGCCAGTCCTCTTCCCACGCCGGGTACGGCACGAAGGCCACGGAGGCCTCGTCCTGGGTCAGGCCAGACTCCTGACCGGCACCGCCAGCCAGCAGACCCGAGGCCTCCGCACCACCCAGTGCCTGCCACAGCTCCTCGGCCAGGTGCGGGGCCACCGGTGCGAGCATCAGCGCCAGCGCCTCCGCCGCCGCGCGCGGCACCGCAGCATCCGCCGCGGCACCCTGGGCGCCACCGGCACCTGCCGCGCCGTACTGCTTCGTCAGGTAGTTCACCAGCTCGATCAGCTTCGCGACGGCCGTGTTGTTGTGCAGGTTGGTGTAGTCCTCGTGGACACCCGCCAGCGCGCGGTTCACCGCACGGCGGTCCTCATCCGGCAGCGAGGCCAGCGTGTTGACGTCCTCATCGACGACCGCCTTGCCGGACGTTTCGTCCACGACCAGGCGCCAGGCACGCTGCAGGAAACGCTGCGCGCCGACGACGTCCTTCGTCGCCCACGGGCGGGAGGTATCCAGCGGACCCATGGACATCTCGTAGACGCGCAGGGTGTCCGCACCGTAGTTATCGCAGATCTCGTCCGGGGAGACGGAGTTCTTCAGGGACTTGCCCATCTTCCCGTACTCCTGCTGGACCGGGGTTTCCGCCCCGGTCTCCGGGTTGACGTGCACGAATGCGCCGTCGCGCTCCACGACCTCCGCGGCCGGCATGTACACACCGCGGGAGTCGGTGTAGGCGTAGGCCTGGATGTAGCCCTGGTTGAACAGGCGGTGGTAGGGCTCGAAGGAGCTGACCACGCCCAGGTCGAAGAGCACCTTGTGCCAGAAGCGGGAGTACAGCAGGTGCAGCACCGCGTGCTCCACACCGCCGACGTACAGGTCCACCCCACCGGACGGGTTGCCCTCGCGCGGGCCGACCCAGTAGCGCTCGTTGTCGATGTCTACCAGCGCGTGATCGTTATTGGGGTCGATGTAGCGCAGCTGGTACCAGGAGGAACCGGCCCACTGCGGCATGACGTTCGCGTCGCGGTAGTAGGTCTGGGTGCCGCGGCCATCGCCGAGGTCCAGCTCGACCTCGATCCACTCGCGGGCCTTGGCCAGCGGGGGCTGCGGCTCGGTGTCCTGGTCCTCCGGGTCGAAGGCGACCGGCTTGTAGTCCTCGACCTCCGGCAGCTCCACCGGGAGCATATCCTCCGGCAGCGGGTGGGCGACACCGTCGGCGTCGTAGACGATGGGGAAGGGCTCGCCCCAGTAACGCTGGCGAGCGAACAGCCAGTCGCGCAGCTTGAACTGCACCTTGCCGTGGCCGTAGCCCTTCTCCTCGAGCCACTCGGTGGTGGTGGCCTTCGCCTCTGCCAGGGCGAGGCCGTTGATGTCCAGACCCTCGGTGTTTGCGCTGTTCACGGCCTTGCCGGACTCGGTGTACGCGGCGGTGAGCTGGCCGTCCTCGCCCTTCTCGCCGCCGGCGACGACCTCGCGGATCGGCAGGCCGAAAGCGGTGGCGAAGTCGAAGTCGCGCTCGTCGTGGGCCGGGACCGCCATGATGGCGCCGGTGCCGTAGCCCATGAGGACGTAGTCCGCGATGAAGACGGGCACCTGCTCGCCATTGACCGGGTTGGTGGCATAGGCGCCGGTGAACACACCGGTCTTTTCCTTGTTCTCCTGGCGCTCCAGGTCGGACTTCGCGGCGATGGACGCGCGGTAAGCGGCGACGGCCTCGGACGGGCTGTTCTTGCCGAAGGTCCAGCGCTCATCGGCGTCGGCGTAGGCGGCCTGCGGGGAGCCGGCGGCGTCCTCAGCTGCGGAAACGAGGGTGTCGACGAGCTCGTGCTCAGGGGCGAGCACCATGTACGTCGCACCGAAGAGGGTGTCCGGGCGGGTGGTGAAGACCTCGATCGGGCCCGCGGCGGAAGAAAACGCGAGCTGCGCGCCGCGGGAACGGCCGATCCAGTTGCGCTGCATGGACTTGACCTTCTCCGGCCAGTCGAGGAACTCCAGGTCCTCGAGCAGGCGGTCGGAGTAGGCGGTGATGCGCATCATCCACTGCTGGAGGTTCTTGCGGAAGACCGGGAAGTTGCCGCGCTCGGAGCGGCCCTCGGCGGTGACCTCCTCGTTCGCCAGCACGGTGCCCAGGCCCGGGCACCAGTTGACGGTGGAGTTGGAGCGGTAGACCAGGCGGTAGCCGTCGATGATCTCCTGGCGCTCGGCCTCGGTCTTCTCGGCCCAGTCGGCGTGCTCGGCCTCGAGCTTCGGGATGAGCTCGGAGATCGGGCGGGCGCGGCCCTTCAGCTTGGCTGGGTAGCCCGGCGCGGGGTCGGCCTCCGGGTCGAACCAGGAGTTGTAGATCTTGAGGAAGATCCACTGGGTCCAGCGGTAAAACTCGCGGTCGGTGGTGGCGACGGCGCGGCGCTTATCGTGGCCGAGCCCCAACCGGCCCAGCTGGCGCTCCATATTCTCGATATTCGCCATGGTGGTGGTGCGCGGGTGGGTGCCGGTCTGGACGGCGTACTGCTCGGCGGGCAGGCCGAAGGCGTCGTAGCCCAAGGTGTGAAGCACGTTCTTGCCGGTCATGCGCTGGAAGCGGGCGTAGACATCGGTGGCGATGTAGCCCAGCGGGTGGCCGACGTGCAGCCCGGCACCGGAGGGGTAGGGGAACATGTCCTGCACGAAGATGCGGTCTTCCGGCAGCTTCTGCCCGTCGGTGGCGAGGTCGCCGACGGGGTTGGGGGCGTTGAAGGTGCCGTGTTCGGCCCAGTGCTTTTGCCACCGCTGCTCGATATCCGCGGCGAGCGCGGGGGAGTAGCGGTACGGGGTCTGGTCGGACGTGTCAGCTGGGGTGTTCATGGTTGGTCATTCTAGTAGACGGGGTAATAGACTGAACCGCATGATCGTGCTCACCATCCTGCTGGTTATTCTCGCCCTCGCTGTCCTGACGGTGGGGCTGCTCGGGTTTATGGAGAAACTGCCTGGTAACGGGGTGGTTGGGCTGCGTATCCCGGAGGTTCGGAAGTCCCCCGAGAACTGGGTTTTGGCGCACAAGATCGCGGGCCCGGCGTGGATGGGTGCGGGTGCGGCGCTGCTGGGGTCTGCGCTGCTGACGACGGGGATCGGCGGCTGGATGTGGCTGGTCTTCGCGCTGTTGATCGTGGGGGCACTGTTCCTGATTGGGATGGGTTCTGCGATGGCGGCGTCCACGATGGCTCGCCTGGAGCACCTGCGTGGTCAGGAGGCCGAGGAGGCCCGGGCCGCTGAGGGTTGCTGTTCTTCTGGTTCTTCTTCCAACGACGACGCCTCGGCCGGCGGTTGTGAGCCGACGGCGGAGGAATGTGCGTCGGGGAATGCGTGCGGTAGCTGCTCGCTGAATGGCGCATGTGAGGGCGGGGGAGCAGCCTTCGACGCTGGTCAGGGTGCCGGTGCTGGCGCTGGTACTGGTGCTGGGCAGGGCGCGCAGCAGGCGGCGGCGAAGCCTGCGCTGGATCTGGATGCGGCCCGCCGCGCGGTGGCGGAGCAGGACCGCCGCTAGGGGAGCTTTTCTGCGGGGGATCATTCGCACTTAGACCCCTGCTGTCGCGCGTTTCCCCCGTCCGACGCTTGAGCGCTTTAGGTAAAATTCCGCCCATGGCCAGTGCGTATCATCCGAACACCCAGGCTGAAATCAACAAACTCTTCTCGCTACAGAAGCAGTACGCTCTCGAGCGACGCTTCAGCGATCTCGAGAGAAAGAAGAACGCCCTCGCGCAGTGGAACCCCCTTAAGGTCGCAGAACGGCGGTTCCCTTTCTACGCCGTCTTCGTAGGTGTAATCACGTCCGCCACAGCGATGTACACCGTCCACCGGTCGCTGGTAATCATCGCCATCATGGGTAGTGTTGCGTTATTTCTCGGCCTGTTCCCGGGTAAGATCAGCCCGCTGTTGGTCGTTGAGGCGCTCGGTCTCGGCTTCATGTTCAAGTACGGCATGAAGAGTGGCATCACGATGACCGTGGTCTTTCTTATCCTTACTGCGCTGGCCTACCTGGCGGGCAAAATCTCACTGCGCACCATCTTCGCTGAAAAAATTGCTGAGCAGGAGAAGTCTAAGCAGCAAACGATCGCGAAGATCGCTCAGAAACAAGAGGCCCTTCAGGACCAAGGCGCTCCGCTAGCCCAGCGGAATAAGGCTTTCGATATCTTCACCGGCGCATCACGAACCCCGGAGACTGTGCAGGACATCATCGATGTTCTAGCCAGCGGGGGCGCCTACGACATCGACGCCGCAGTGCGCGCCCACAACGAAGACATAGAGCGAGTAAATGCTCTGCGTGCAAAAGAGCAGCGCCGCATTAATGAACAAAACAGGCTGGCGGCAGCACTCCAGCGCATGGCCTTCTGGAACTCGATGCAGCTGGACGCAATTGAGGACGAACTGCGACGTCGCTAAGAGAGGTTGTCCGCGGCGTCTTCTAGACTGTGGGGTATGAACCCCGGTAAGACCCCGAGCACCGCGCCCATCGACGCGAAGAGCAACGCGGCACCTGCCGTCCTCGTGTGCGGCAGCATCAACGTCGACACCTTCGTTGGCCTCGATGAGTTCCCGCACCCCGGCGAGACCATCATCGGCCGCCGTGGCCTGCAGGGGCTCGGCGGCAAGGGCGCGAACCAGGCCGTCGCCTCCGCCCGCATGGGCGTGGAGACGATCCTGCTGGGCGCAGTGGGGGAGACCAGCGCTGATAACCCCAGCCAGCCGCTCGACCCGCTGGCGCTGCTGGCGATCAAGGAGCTCGACGAGCACGGCGTGAACACCGCCCACATCGCCCGCACCAACCAGCCCACCGGCCAAGCGTTCATCATGAACGACGCGTCCGGCGAGAACATCATCATCGTCACCTCCGGGGCCAATGAGCTGGTCAGCCCGGCTGAGCTGACGGACCTGGCCAAGAAGCTGGCCGATGAGCGCCCCATCCCGGTTGTGCTGGCCCAAGGCGAGCTCACCCCGGAGCACTCCGCGGAGCTGCCCGCGTTGGCCGAGGCCATCGGCGCCCGGCTGATCCTGAACCTCGCCCCGGTGACGACGAAGGACGCCGACCTGGTCGCGGCGTCCGACCCAATCATCCTCAACGAGCTGGAGGCCGCGGACATCACCGGGCTGCCCCGCGAAACCCCCACCGAGGAGCTCTTCGCCGCGCTCAAGGACGTCGCCCGCACCTGCGTGGTCACCCTGGGGCCGGCGGGCGCGGCCGTCATCGACGGGGACGGGGTCACGCGCGTGCCCGCCCCGCAGATGGAGACCATCGTGGACACCACCGGTGCCGGCGATGCGTTCTGCGGCACGCTCGCGGCGGCTGTGGCCACCGGTTCCTCCCTGGTGGACGCCACCCGCGTGGCTGTTGCGGCCGGATCCTTGGCGACCCAGAAGGCCGGCGCGGCGGCGTCGTACGCGACGGAAGCAGAGATCCGCGACCTGGCGGCGGAACAGGAAAACCGCAGCTAGAGGCCGAAAGTGTAGCCCTGGACTAGGATCACCACGCCCAGACCTTCCATGCAGCCTTCAGGCCATCGACCAGCGGAATCAGACCGAAATAGAGGATCGCGCTGGGCGGCAGGAAGGCACCCGCACCGGCGACGACAGCCAATCAATCCCAATCGCCATCTGCTTACCCCAAATACTCAAAGCAGAATGCCGATCTAACCGCCTGTATACCTTTTATCTTCAAGGGGAGATAATAGGCTGAAAAAATCTAATGTCTGAGAATTATTCAGCGCATACAGCACGCAGCTATACACTTCGTCACTCAGTTCATCTAAATCTGAAACATTGGCACTCGCGCTGAATGAGATAGTGACCGTATTAACCTCAGTCGCATCCGGACTTCTTCCATCATCCCCCGTCGGAAGCTCTAAATTATATTCATTCTCTCGGTCAACCCCTTGAACGCAGTCAATTATTTCCATTACCATGGGACTATTTTTCAACGCCCTCAGTAACCGTGACTTGATTACGCTAAACCTTTGTCGGGAGCACCTAACGTTGAGCTCTTCTTCAAATAATTGCGTCGTCAACTCCCTCAGTCCTTAATACAGTGAGCGCAGCGAGAGGACGATGATGTCGTCGATATTCGTCACGGCGAAAAGGCCAACAGCCTGGGCGATCGTTGCGAACAAGGGGGCTTCCTAGGGTCGGGCGCGGAGTATGCGCGGGGCGTGAAAGTGCGTGAGGAATATCCTAGCTTTCGCTCCGCTACCTCCCAGGTGTGCGTGGCACACTTGAGGTATGAGCACTTCTGCAGCCAATAACACCCAGCCCCGCAAGATCATCCTCGACTGCGACCCCGGCCACGACGACGCCATCGCCATGCTCCTGGCCTGGGGAAACCCGAACCTCGAGCTGCTCGCGGTCACGACTGTCGCGGGTAACCAGACCCTGGAGAAGGTCACCAAGAACGCGCAGGCGCTCGCGCGCGTCGGCGGGATCACCGGCGTGCCCTTCGCCGCTGGTGCGCACCGCCCGCTGGTGGGGCCACAACTAATCCCGGATGAGATCCACGGCGAGTCCGGCCTCGACGGCCCGCAGCTGCCGGAGGCTGGCGTGGAGCTGGAGGACACTCACGCGGTCGACCTGATCGCGCAGGTCATCGAACGGGAGGAGCCGGGCACCGTCACGCTCGTGCCGACCGGCGCGCTGACCAACATTGGGCTGTTCACACGCCGTTACCCGGAGCTCGTCTCCCGCGTGGCGGGTGTGACGCTGATGGGCGGCGGGCACCACACCGGCAACATGACCCCGTCCGCGGAGTTCAACATCCTCGCCGACCCGGAGGCCGCCGCGATCGTCTTCGACGCGGAATGGCCGGTCACGATGGTTGGTTTGGACGTCACCCACAAGGTGCTCGCGGTTCCGTCCCGCATGGAGCAGCTCAAGGCCGTGGGCACGGACGTCGCGCAGTTCATCGCGGAGCTCGTGGAATTCTTCGGCGGCGCGTACATGAAGGAGCGCCGCTACCCGGGGCCGCCGATGCACGATCCGCTGGCCGTTGCGGCGGTGGCTGACCCGGAGGTGCTGCGCACCGTGGCGGCCCCGGTCGTCGTGGAGACCAAGGGTGAGTACACCCGCGGCATGACCGTGGTTGACCTGCGGCGCACCTGGGGCGCGCAGGATCAGACTGCTGAGCAGCCGGGCGATCCTTCCGCGCTGTGCCGCACGGATGATTACGCCTGCGCGGGCATGGATACCTATGGCGAGCACGTGGAGCCGGTGCGCCACCGCGTCGGCGTGGACGTGGACGTGGATCGCTTCTGGGATCTGCTGGTTGATGCGCTGACCCGCATCGGTAACACCGGCTTCCGGGGCTAGCGCGGGGAGCGGGGCCGGGGGAGCGGGCCTGGCTCCCGCACCCGCGAGCGGGGCACCCCCACGCCCGCGCGCTAACACGTCCCCACGCCCGCACTCTCCCGCACCCCCCGCACCCCCTTCACGTTTTGCAGAGTTTGAGGTCGGTTTTGGGCGGATTTCCGGCAACAAACTCTGCAAAACACACAATCGGGGAGCCCGCGCACGCGCTCGCTCGCACCCTCCCGCACCAACCAGCGCGCACGTGCAGCCAACATCACAGGAAAAAGTGTGGACTCGCACGAATCGCCCACTTATCCTGCATATATGAACGCAAACACCCCCCGCTCAGGCGGGCCTAATAACCCCGCCACCGCGACCCCGGTCATCGACCCGGTGGATTCGCGCAAGGGCGGCCTGCCACTGCTCATGTTCGTGCTCATCACCGCGGCGGTGGCCTTCCAGCTCAACGCCTCGATGCTCTCCCCGGTGCTGCGCACGATGGCCACGGAGCTCAACACCGATGAGTCCGCGGTGGGCCTGACCCAGACCGCCTTCTTCACCGGTGGCGCGATGTGCGGCCTGTTCCTCCCGCGCCTCTCGGACATCGTGGGACGCCGCCGCATCCTGGTCATCATGCTGGCCGTGATGTCCCTGGGTGGCCTGCTGGCCGCTCTCGCCCCGAATATCGGTGTGCTGATGCTGGCCCGCGCGCTGCAGGGTATTTCCGGCCCGACCATCCCGATGACGCTGATCATCCTGCGCAGTCAGGTTAAGGACGAGGTTCGCCTCGGCACGCTGATGGGCCTGATCGCCGCGATCAATGGTGGTGTGGCGGGTATCGACGTCCTGCTCTCCGGCTGGATGGCTGAGCACTGGGGCTTCCGCTCGGTGTTCTGGCTGATCTTCGCGATCGGTGCGGTGGCCACTGCAGTGGTCGCGATGTTCGCCCCGGAGTCCAAGCCTTCCGATAACGTCCGCATGGACTGGATCGGTGCGGCCGTCCTGGTGGTGTCGGTGCTGTCCATCACGCTGGCCGCCAACGAGGCCGGTAAGGGTGCGGCCGCGGACTGGCTGTACGTCATCGGCCTGGTGGCCGCTGGTCTGATCGTGTTTGCCATCTTCTGGCGCTGGGAGACCCGCCAGGAGAACACCGCTGGTGCGGCTCCGCTGGTTGCCCCGAAGTACCTGCGCCGCCGCGAGACCTGGGGTCTGCTGCTGACCACCGTCCTGACGATGACGGGTGTGTTCGCTGCCGTCAACGGTGTGGCACCGTCCTTGGCACAGAACGCGGAGGCTGGTTTCGGCATGCGCGCGACGATGGCGTCCCTGCTGCTGTTGACCCCGTACGCACTGATCGGTTGGGCGGTGGGCCCCTTCGCAGGTCGCCTGGCGCCGAAGGTGGGTTATGCGAACCTGCTGCGCCTCTCCAATATCGCGTCCATGCTGCTGCTGTTCCTGCTAGCTTTCGTGGGGACGCGCTCGAAGATCGTGCTGATCGTGGGCGTGATCCTGCTGGGCGTGACCTACGCAGGCATCGGCAATATCGTGCTGAACAACCTGGGTGTGGTGAACTCGCCGCAGGATAATCAGGGCTTCCTGCCGGGCATGAACTCCGCAGCCTTCAACCTGGGTGCGGGTATCTCCTTCGCGGTGCTGCCGGTGTTCCAGGTGGTGGGCTCCCCAGAGGGCTCGGATTCCGCCACGGGCTACACCACGGCCTTCCTGGTGGGTGGCATCATTCTGGGCCTGGCTGCGCTGACCAGCCTGTTTATCCCGAAGACGACCACGGCAGAGCAAGAAGCCGCAGCGCAGGAAAGCGCCACGGCTTAAGCATCCGAAAGGGTTCACGGGGAGGGGCAAGCGCCCTATTTCTCGCGCTCCTCCAGCGCCTTTTGAGCATAGGATTCCAGCGAAGTCCCCAGCAGCCCGAACTTCGCGAGCTTCACCGGCGCCGGCTGCTCCGCGAAGTAGGCCTGCAGCATCTTGCTGAACTTCTCGTACTTCTTCTCCGTGTACGGGTACCAGTTCGCCTCCAGGCCAGCGCCCTGGGAGCCGTCCTTGTCCACGATGACG
The DNA here is from genome assembly GCF_030232315.1 of Corynebacterium sp. MSK039. Classification (NCBI taxonomy): domain Bacteria; kingdom Bacillati; phylum Actinomycetota; class Actinomycetes; order Mycobacteriales; family Corynebacteriaceae; genus Corynebacterium; species Corynebacterium sp. MSK039. The sequence goes on along the minus strand of NZ_JASPJL010000008.1, from coordinate 43,421 downwards.
GACTTCGGGTTACACCAGCCGCGCAGGCCCTCGGCACCCTTGTGGCGGCCCATCCCGGAGTCACCCACCCCACCGAACGGCAGCACCGGGGTGGCCTCGGTGGCCATGACGTTGTTGATGGACACCCCGCCGGCGCGCAGCGCCCCGGCCACCCGGCGCGCCCGGTCGATGTCCGCGCTCCACACGGAACCAGTCAGCCCGAAGGGCGTGTCATTCGCCCGGTCGATGACCTCCCGCTCCGAGCTGAAGCTCAGCACCGGGATCACCGGGCCGAAGGTCTCCTCCGTGACAACCAGCGCGTCCTCCGGCACGTCGACCAGCAGGATCGGCGGGATCAGCGCGGAACGGCCGTCCCAGTCCTGCCCGGTGAGCTGCCGCGCACCACGCGAAACCGCGTCCTGAACCTGCTCGTGGACCCGCTCGACCTGGAAGTCGACGGTCATGCGGCCCAGGTCGTTGTTGCGGGCGTCCGTGTCCGCCTGCGTGAGCAGCCGCGCCTGCCGGACCAGCTCGGCGACGAACTCCTCCTTGATGCTCTCGTGGACGTAGAGCCGCTCCACGGAGGTGCAGGACTGCCCGGTCGCCGTCAGACCACCGAACAGTGCGCCGGCGGCGGTGCGGGGGATGTCGACGTCCTCGAAGACGATCATGGGGTCCTTGCCACCGAGCTCGAGCTCGACGGGAATGAGCATGTCGGAGCACTGCTTCATGATCTTCCGGCCGGTCGCGCACGAGCCGGTGAACATGACGAGGTCGGGGTGCTGGTCGATGACCTCCGCGCCTGTGGCACCATCGCCGTAGACCACCTGCACCCAGTTCGGGGCGATGGCGGCTTCCTCCATGAGGGATTCGATCAGCCCGGCCAGTGGGGTGTGCTCGGAGGGCTTGTAGACGACCGCGTTGCCGGCAGCCAGCGCGGCGACGATCGGCACAATCGCCTGGAAGAAGGGGTAGTTCCAGGGCGCGATGACGAAGGCCACGCCGAGTGGTTCGTACCAGATCTCGGACTTCTTACCCATCATCGTCAGCGGGGTCTCGACCTTCTGCGGGGCCAGGACTTTCGCGGCGTTCTTTTCGTGCCAGCTGATGACGTCCAGCGCGCCGAACATTTCGGACATCAGGATGTCGCTGCGGGACTTGCCCGTTTCCTCCCGGACGCGGTCGACGATCTCCTCGGTGCGGTTGACGATCACCCCGCGCAGGAGGCGGAGGTGCTCGAGCCGCTCCTCGACGCTCAGGGCGCCGATGGATTTCTGTGCTTCGCGTGCTCTGTCGACGACGCCCTCGACCTGGGCGTATTCGGATTCTGGGATCTGTGTTGCCATGGTGTGTGCTCCTTGTGTTTTCTGAGCGCGGGTTAGTCGCGTGGGTTCTGCGCGTCGGTGGCGGCGAGGGCGGCCTCGTAGGCCTCCTGGTTGATGGCGGTCTCGTAGCCGATGGCCTGGTGGATGTTCGGCAGCTGGTTGGGGTTGCTGCCCCGGGCGATGAGTGGGGAGTCGGTAAGTTCCTCGCCGAGGCGTACCCCGAGGTTGGAGTAGTAGAGGCTGTGGACGACACCCTTGATACCAAGGTTGGCCATGCGCATCAGCCCGGCGAGTGGCTCGGGGAACTTGGCGTTCGCGTTGGCCATCGCCACGATCAGGCGGACTAGGGGAGTGGGCGCGTAGGCACAGACGGAGGCGAGGACGAGGAAGGCGGTGCGGTCGTCGTCGTACATGTAGGAGAGCATGCGGTCGATGCCGGCGGCGCATCCGGACTCGGAGAAGGACGGTAGCGCCCCGCCGCCGGAGTTCAGGGGCCGGGACGGCAGGGAACCAGACGCTGCGGTCGGGGACCCTGCGCGTCCGGACGCGGCCTTGTGGGCCGGGACGCCGGGGGTGACGACGTCGCCCAGGCGCAGCAGGCCCTTCATCTGCGTGGCGGTGAGCAGCTCGGTGGAGCGGGGGTTGAGGTTCTTGCTGGTCATGTCTGCTTTCTTCCTTCCTTAGCTCGCGGCGATGATCTGCTCGGCGGCCTTGAGGGACAGGGCGGCGATCGTGAGCGCGGGGTTGATGCCCGGCGCGTTCGGGAAGATCGAGGAGTCCGCGGCGTGGATGCGCTGGCTGCCGTAGAGGGTGAACTCGGGGGAGACCACGCCCTGCTTGGCGCTGGCACCCATCCCGAGCCCGCCCATGAGGTGCAGGCCAATGCCGAACTGGCCGTGGAGGATTTCCTCCGCGCCGGTGGCGTTGAAGATGTTGCGGATGGCGGCCATGCCGGCGTCGCGGCGGCGAGCGTCCTCCCGGTTGAGCTTCTTCTTGATCACCGGGTTGCCCTTGCGGTTGATGGTGATTTCGCCGGGGTTGGTGTCGCGCACGCAGACCTCGATGCAGCCCAGGCGCGGGAAGTCCTGCATGATCTCCGCGTGGCGGGCGCCGAAGCCGGGCAGCAGGAGGGCGATGTTGCCGGGGCCTGCGAAGACGTTCTCCAGCTTGAAGCCCTGGCGGCGGAAGCTTGGGTCGTTGGACTTGTAGTTCTGCAGGGGACCGGCGAAGGCACGGACGTCCTCGGCATAGCGGCCGAGGTTCATGTACTGCGGGTGGGTGAAGAAGTTCTTGCCCAGCCCCGGCAGTTGCTTGCCGTAGCCGCTGCGCAGCAGCAGGGCGGTGTTACCGATCGCCCCGGAGGCCAGCACGACGCGCCGGGCGGTGAAGGTGCGCTCCACGTGGGGTTCGAAGTAGGTGGGTTTGCCGAAGCCGCGGCGACCCTTCGGGGTGGCATCCGCGGGCACGCGGGTGGTGACGGTGACGCGGTCCGGGTGCTCGGTGATCGTGCGTGCTTCGGCGCAGTCGATGAGGTGGAAGCCGTGCTTTTCCGCTGTTGGCAGGACGGTGATGGCGGTGGACTGTTTGGAGTCGATGCCGCAGCCGCTGAGGCATTCCACGCAGCAGTTGCCCTCCTCGAAGCGGCAGTCGGCTTCACCGCGGCGCAGTGGGGCGTAGCGGTAGCCGTTGGCGTCGAAGCCGTCGGCGAAGTTCTTGGCGTTGTTGTTGCGCCACTCTTCGGGCACGTTCTTGAGGCTCATGTTTCCCTCGGCCCGGTCGTAGTAGTCGGCGAGGTGGTCCTCGTTGAGCCAGGAGACGCCGGACTGGTCGCGCCAGGAGGAGAAGGCGACGTCGTCGAAGCGGTCCATGAGGGCCTGGTTGACGATGGACCCGCCGCCGACAGCTTTGGGGCGGAGCAGGCCGAGGCCGGCGTCGGTGGTCAGTTCCACGCCGCCGCCCCAGAAGAGCTGGGAGCTGGAGTCGATCTCGGTGCGTGGGTAGGTGTGCCGGTCGTAGCGCTTGCCGGCTTCCAGGCCGAGGACGCTGAGGCCAGCGGCGGCCAGCTCGCGGGCGATGTTGAGCCCGGAGGTGCCGGCGCCGATGATGATGACGTCGTAGGTTTCTTGCGCCGCGGCGGTCGGGTCAATCCTTTCGGCGCTCGCGGGTGTGGCGCCTGCGACTGTCGCGGTGGCGGCGGTCGTGGTGCCTGCCGTGCCCTGCGGTCCTGCGGACGGGTTCTGTGGTGCGCGGCCTGGTGCCGTGCCGGTGCTGCGGTCCCCTGGGTTATTCATCATGATGGTTAGTTAACCCGACGAAACACTCTGTGTATTCTATATTTGTGAAAAAGTCTTAAAGCTGCCCGCGGGGTGCAATTCTCCCCATGGCTGACGCGTCTGTGACGCGGGCTACAATGCCAAGAATGAGCGCCGATAACCCCGCCCCGAGCAAGCAGACGGTCCTGCAGAAGATCCTGGGCTACCGCCCGGACTTTTTGATTGTGTTGATCGTGCTCGCGGTGATCGCGGCGGTGATCGTGCCGCTGCGGGGGCAGGGCGCAGAGATCGGCAACTGGGTGGTGACCCTCGCCATCGCCTTCCTCTTCTTCCTCTACGGTGCGCGCCTGCACCCGCGGGAGGCGCTGGAGGGCCTGATGCACTGGCGGCTGCACCTGCTGATCGTCGCTTTCACCTTCGCGATCTTCCCGCTGATCGGCGTGGCGCTGCGCCCGCTGTCCGGGCTGATCGGCCAGGAGTTGTACCTGGGCATTTTGTTTTTGACGTTGGTGCCCTCCACGGTGCAGTCCTCGGTGGCGTTTACGTCGATCGCCCGGGGTAATGTGGCTGCCTCGATTGTGGCGGCGAGTGCCTCCAGCCTGCTTGGTGTGGTGCTCACACCGCTGCTGGTGCTGTTGTTGATGTCCACCGCAGAGGGTGGTTTCCATATCGACGCCAGCACCTTCTACAAGATCGGTCTGCAGCTGTTCTTGCCCTTTGTGGTGGGGCAGCTGTTGCGGCCGTGGGTGAAGGATTTCGCGGCCTCGAAGGCGACGAAGAAGGTGGACCAGATCTCCATCGGCCTGGTGGTGTACGTGTCCTTCTCCGAGGGGATCGTGGACGGGATCTGGTCGACGATCAGTTGGGTCAGCGTGGTTGGCCTGGTGCTGGGCTCGGTGGTGCTGGTGTACCTGATGCTTTCGGCCTCCTCGTTCGCGGCACGGAAGCTGGGTTTTAACTATGAGGACCAGGTGGCGATCCAGTTCGCGGGCACGAAGAAGTCGCTGGCCTCTGGTTTGCCAATGGCTGCGGTGATGTTTGGCGGGGGAAGTTTGGGGATGATGATCCTGCCGCTGATGATCTTCCACCAGGTGCAGCTGATTATTTGTTCCTTCCGGGCCTCCAGCTATGCCGCGAAGTATGAGGAAGCCCCGGAGCGCGCCACGACCTGGTAGCGCCGGGATCGCAGCAGCCTTAGCTGCGCTTGAAGTAGCCGATGCGGGGCCGGAAGCCCTGCGGGTGCTTCAGCTGCGCGACGGCGTCTGCGATGATGAGGCGGAAGCGCGGCTTCATCGGGGGCAGTTGGGCCACAGAGAACCAGCCGACGTCGGTGGATTCTTCGTCGCCGACGATGGGCTCAGCGAGTGAATCGTAGTCGGGGAGTGTGGGGTCGAGGGGGTTGGCGTCCTTATCGGTGAGGACGCACCGCATCGCAGTATCCATGTATGCGGTCTGGTCCCCGTTGGGGTAGGTGACCTGGTCGGTAGCGCCGACGCCGAGGAGGGCGGCGACGGTGACGTACAGGCCGGTTTCCTCTTTGACTTCGCGGATGGCGGCGACGTGGGGTTCCTCGCCGGGGTCGACGATGCCGCAGACGGGTGTCCATTCGCCGTTGTCGGCGCGTTTGACGAGCAGGACTTTCGGGACTTCCCAGAGTGGTGCTTCGGGCGGAACTTCTTTGAGGACGATCGCGGTGATGCCGGGGAGCCAGAGCGGGTCGTTGCCGATTTTTTCACGCAGGTTGAGGATGAACTCGGGGGTTGCCATGCCTGCAGTGTAGCTGGGTGGGCGGTGCGGTTGGGCGCTTAAAAATGACACATGGCAGCAGATCAGCTTGGGCGGAAATTTATAACGCGCTGACCCGGCGGAGCATATTCGGGCTCATCCGGCCTGAAACTAGATCGTTTTCGCAGCTAGAGCTGACGCTAACCTTCGCTAGCCCTGCTGCGCGTCCCACCAGGCCCGCAGCTCCGCGATGGCTTCGTCCCGGCCCAGCGGCCCCCGGTCCAAGCGCAGCTCCTTCAAAAACGCCCACGCCTGACCCACCTCCGGGCCCGGCTTCAGACCCAGGATCTCCATGATCTCATTACCATCCAGGTCCGGGCGCACCGCGGCGAGATCCTCCTTCTCCTTGAGTTCCTGAATCCGCCGCTCGAGGTCGTCGTAATTACGGCGCAGCCGCGCCCCCTTGCGCTTATTACGAGTCGTGCAGTCAGCCCGCACCAGCATGTGCAGCTTCGGCAGCAGATCACCCGCATCCGTCACATAGCGGCGGACCGCCGAATCCGTCCACGCGCTATCCCCATAGCCATAGAAACGCATGTGCAGGAATACCAGCTGGGAAATATCCTTCACCAGCTGCTTAGAAAACTTCAGCTGCCGCAACCGGCGGCGCACCAGCTTCGCACCCACCACCTCGTGCTGGTGGAAAGTCACCTGGCCAGAGTCCGTGAACGCGCGGGTATCCGGCTTCCCGCAGTCATGCAGCAGCGCGGCCCAGCGCAGCTCCAGGTCCGGGGCCACACCGTAGTTCTGCTCCTGCACCAGCGCATTACGCAGCACCGTCAGGGAATGCCAGTAGACATCCTTGTGCTGCTTGTGCTCGTCCTGAGTCATCCGCAGCCGCGGCAGCTCCGGGAGGACGAAATCCGCCAGGCCGGCCTCCACCATCAGGTCCAGGCCCTCCCACGGGGTCGTGCCGAGCAGCAGCTTATTCAGCTCCACGGCCACGCGCTCCACCGTGATCCGCTGGATCTGATCCGCCATCGTCGCCATGGCCTCAGCCACCCTAGGGGCGACCGCGAAACCCAGCTGAGAGACGAAACGGCAGGCCCGCAGCATGCGCAACGGATCGTCCCGGAAGCTCACCTCCGGGCTATCCGGCGTGTCCAGCACCCCGGCGGCCACATCAGCCAACCCACCTAGCGGGTCGCAGAACTCATGCTCCCCATCTGCGGAGAGCTTCAGCGCCATCGCGTTCGCGCGGAAGTCGCGGCGCACCAGATCGCCCTCCAGGGTGTCGCCGAAGGTGACCTCCGGGTTGCGGGACTGGCCGTCGTACTGATCCGCCCGGAACGTGGTGATCTCCACCTCCAGGCCACCGACCAGCGCGGACACGGTGCCGAATTCGATGCCCGTATCCCACACCGTCTCGGCCATCGGCTCCAGGATCCCCATCACCACATCCGGGCGAGCATCCGTGGTGAAATCCAGGTCGTGGCTGAGGCGTGCGAGCATCGCATCGCGCACCGAGCCGCCCACCAGGTAGAGCTCGTGGCCCGCCGCCTCGAAGGCCTTAGCTAGCCGACGCAGCGTGGCGTCATTGCGGCGCAGGGACTGCCACGCGGCCCCCAGCATCGCCGCTTCCTTGGCCTGCGTGCCCCCGGTTACCTCGGCAGCGCCCGCCCCAGCGCCAGCCCCAGCACCGGCCGCCGTCGCACCGGCTTCCGCGGCAGCGCCAGCCGTCGCGCCATCTGCAGTCTCATTCGCCCTCGTAGTCACGCGCAATACCTTACTTCATGGCCCAACACCCCAACACCGCGCCGGTCACCCACCCGGCAGCCACCACCGGCACGCCCAACCCCCCGCCAGCGGTTCCCCCAAGCCCCGGCCAAGCAGCTACTATAAACAGAATGAACACGAACGACAGCGCCACCACGAGCAGCGGTTCGCCCCGCAGCACGCGCCGCCGTTCGCAGCACGACGAACAGCCGCAGCGCGAAAACCAGCGCCGCCCCAAAAACGCCAAGAACGCGAAGAACAACCGCAAGGGCAAGGGCCGCGGCAACCAGCAGGGCCAGGCGGCCGAAAACAACCGCACCAGCACCCGCAACAACCGTGGCTCCAACCGCAGCAACCGCTCCGGGGCTGGCCGCAACCACCCGAAGCGCACCGGCACCCGGCGCGCCAAGCAGGGCAAGCAGAACCGCACCCACCTGGAGCACTCCGACCTGCCACTCTCGGTGGAAACCTCCGCCGGCGGGCTTGTCCTCACCGGCCTGGCCGAAGCCGTGCGCCCCAATGGCAGCGTGGACATGTCCAAGATCTACGCCGCCCTCATCGGCCGCGTCGACCGCCGCGGGCGCCTCCTGTGGTCCATGCCCAAAGGCCACGTCGAGGAGCACGAATCCCACCGCAGCACCGCCGAACGCGAAGTGTGGGAGGAAACCGGCATCGCCGGAACCGTCATCGACGAGCTCGGCACCATCGACTACTGGTTCGTCTCCGAGGGCACCCGCATCCACAAGACCGTCCACCACCACCTGCTGCGCTACGTGGACGGCGAGTTCAACGACGAAGACCCCGAGGTCACCGAAGTCACCTGGGTTCCCGTGAATAACCTGGTCGAACGCCTCGCCTACGCCGACGAGCGCCGCCTGGCCCGCCGCGCCCTCGACACGCTGCCGAATCACGCCCGCGCGGAAGCGGAAGCAGGCCGCGCCACCCCGCGTTAGGAGGGCTGCATGGCTGCCAAAATCCGCCCCGCCACCGCCCTCGCGCTCGGCTCCCTCCTCTGCGCCGGGTGGGTCACCGCCGTGCCCGGCCCGTTCGCTGGCTCCGCCCTGCCAGCCGCGTCTGCACTGCCCGCAGCAAAGGCCATGCCTGCCGCGGGCGCCCAAACCCCCGAGCACACCAGCACCTTCCACCACGCAGAGGCCACGGACTGGGCCAACCCGAACGCCCGCTCCACCGACCCCAATCGGGGCATTAACCTGCAGGTTCGCAACATCAGCCCGCGCTTCCTCAACCCAGCGGACACCGACCCTCAGACCTACACCCTGCGCATCCGCAACACCAGCCCCGGTACCATCCGGGGGCTCACACTGAGCCTGAAAACCGCGCCCGCCGCCGGCAGCCCCGCCCAGGTCCGCACCTCCCTGCTCTCCAATAGCGGCGAGTACCCGCACAGCTCCCCGGCGCGCCCACTGCAGCGCAGCAACGGCGCTGAGGTCTCCCTGGGGCCGGGCGAAACCGCCGACGTGGACGTCCGCCTCTTCCGCGACCCTTCCTTTCAGGACGACGACGCCACCCCACACCCTGAGAACCCCACCGGCGAAACGGCGGGCCCAGCTGGGGCCTTGGCGCCGATGAGCTTCGGGCTGCCGGGCGCCGCGCAGGCCGGAACCTACCCGCTGATGTTCACCCTCGGCGGCACGCCCGGGGCCGCTGATGGTGCCGATGGTGGGGGAGAGGCCGCTGGGGAACAGGCAGCGCAGGGGGCGGAACTGCTCGCGGTGACCCGCGCGACGGCCGTCGTCACCCCGGAAGAAGATAAGGAAGAAGGGGAGGGCAGTGGCACCTCCGGCACCCCGCTGACCTTCCTGTGGCCCATCGGTGGCGAAACGCACGCCACACCCGGCGCGGTCGGGGACGCCCCCGAGCCCGCCGAGCTCTACCTCAACGAGGACTCCCTCGGTGAGCAACTGAAGGAAGGCGGGCGGCTACGCACCCTCCTCGACAGCTACCGCACCGCACTGGACGGCCCACAGGGCACCAAGATCCGCGAAGCCAGCTGCCTGGCGATCGACCCCGACCTCCTGCAGGCCGTGGAGCGCATGGCCGGCGGCTACCGCGTGGGCGGGCGTGTCCCAAAGCCCGTCGAGGAGCGCAAGCGGCTCCGCGACTCCTGGGGAGACATCTTCAACACCAAGGACCGCTCCGAACCCGGCGCCCACGATAAGGCCGCCGCTACCTGGCTCAGCGACCTGCGCGACACCACCAAGGAGAGCTGCACCGTCGCGCTGCCCTACGGCGGGGCGGACATCAACACCACCACCCAGGCGACCGGGCCCACCAACCCGGAGGCCGCGGCAGGGCAGGCCAATGGCGCCGCTGCCAGCGGGGATGCGGCCGGTGATGCCGCTGGAGCAGATACCGGCGTGGCCGAGGAATCCACCAGCGCGGCCTGGCTCAGCATGCACGCCCTCGGCCGGGGTGCCGCCACCATCCACGAGATCCTCGGCACCACCCCGGTGGCCAATATCGCCATCCCCAGCAGCGGCTACCTCACTCCCGAAGCACTGCCGTACCTCGCCGCCGCGAAGGTGGACCCCGCCTCGGAGGAGGCCGACCTCTCCCGCCGCTTCGAGAACACCCTCAAGGGCCAGGCGCTCCTGCCCACCCTTGACCCCAAGGCACCGGTCACCGCGCTCGTCGCGAATAACACCGTGCTCACCCAGCAGCCCGCCCAGACCCCCGAGACCTCGGGGGAGGAGGCCGGGGACGCGCACGACCCCGCAACCCAACAGGCTGACCAGCAGTGGAACGACCGCCTACTGAAGCTCAACGAGGCCGGCAGCCTCCGCGCGCTGCGCTACTCCGGCGACCTCGGCACCGTCCTGGCCGCCACCGGCGCCCACCCGGACACCACGGGTTACTCCAACCCCCAGTCCCGCTTCGACGCCAACGCGGACTCCGAGGCCACCCGCATGTCCAGCGCCCTGGCCGTGCTCCAGCAGGAACTCGCCAGCCCCGAGCCGATCCTCGCCGTCCCGCCCGGCCAGTGGGAGGTCAACGGGCAGGACGCTACCGCCCTGCTGGGGTACATCGAACAGGCCTTCGCCACCGGGCAGGCCACCCCGGCCTCCCTGGCCGATGCACTGCGCCCCCGCGGCCTGAAGAACTCCGAGCTGGCACTCGGGGAGGTCACCCAGCCCTTCGCCGACCCCGGGAAACCCACCGAGGCACTCGCGCCACAGCTGGCGACCCTGGCCGACCGGGTCCGCAGCCTCACCCTGATGATGGCTAACTCCCGGAAGATCGCGCTGACCCGCGAGCAGTTCACCCGCCCGATCCTCGCCGATCTCGCTCGAGCCACCAGCAACTACGGCACCCGCAACCCCGCCGAGCAGGACGGGGCTAGCCAGCGCGCCGCCGCCCGCGTCGCCGGTGCGGCAGAGACCGCGGACACCCTGCGCAACTCGGTGACCCTGCTGCCACCCGGCAACGTCTTCACCCGAACCTCCGAAGCCGCACCGCTGATCGTCGCCGCCCAAAACGGCCTACCGCTGCCTGTGCCGGCGAAGATCCGCTACCGCGACACCCTCGACGAGCACGCCGGGCACCCCGCCACCATCCTGGAATCCGAGTCGCAGATGATCCCGGCGCGCGGCTCCCTGACCGTGCCCATCGACCTCGGTGCTGCGGATAGGCGCAGTGACCTCGACCTGTGGCTCGCCAGCCCCAAAAACAAGCGAATCAGCGACTCCGTGCAGGTCAGCGTGCATTCCAGCCCCAATATCCCGCTGGATAAGATGATCCTCCTGCTCACCATCATCGCGGGCGCGGGCATCGGCGGGAAGATCCTCCTGGACCGCAGGCGCCGCCGCACCCGCCGCCGCTAGGGCCGGCGCCAAACGCCATCACACACCGTGTAAAACCCATCACAGGCAGCGAAAACCCGCCCATAGAACGCGTTTCTAGTTAGGAAACGCACCCAATCTCGGCGAAGATGGATTCTGTGACTAACCCAGACGTTCCCGAGGATTCCGCTGACAGCGCAGGCCACGGCAGCACGCCACCGGCCAAACCGCCCGTAGGCCAGCGCGGCCGCTTCATCGAAGCCCGCCCACCCGCGCTAGCCCCCCAGGCGCGCGAAGAAGCCGACGCCCCGGAAACAACGGACGACTACTCCTCACTGAGCGTCGCCCCCTCCCAGCACGGCCAGGAACCCGAAGACACCACCCCCGAGGCCCCAGCCGCCCCGGCCGTGGACTTCCGCCGGCCCGCCTCGGAGATCCACCTGGCCAACGAGCGCCACGCCTATGACCACTACGAGTTCGGCCTCTCCGGGGAACTCGGGCACTCCGCCGACCCCGGGGCAGACCCCGCGGGCCGCCAGTACCGCGCCAGCTCCCAACCGACCCGCGCCCGAGCACTCGCCGACGCCGGGGTCGGCGCCAGCAGCACCGCCGGGGCAGGCACCCGAACCGCAACCAACACAACGGCAGGCACCAACGCCCCCGAACACACCGCGACCCCCGCAGTCACCGCAACCACCGGCGGCGGCGACGTCGCACCGGAGGAAGACACCCCCACGGACCGCACCGCGGCAGCCGCGGCGGAACAGGACAAGCAGAACGAACAACCCTCGGACGCCGACGTCGTCCGCACCGGCGGCTCCATGGCCATCGCGACCCTCCTGTCGCGCATCACCGGCTTCCTGCGCACCGTCCTCATCGGCTCCGCGCTGGGTGCCGCCGTCGCCTCCGCGTTCAACACGGCGAACACCCTGCCGAACCTCATCACGGAGCTCGTCCTCGGCGCGGTGCTGACCTCCCTGGTCGTCCCCGTGCTCGTCCGAGCCGAGAAGGAAGACCCCGACCGCGGCGAAGCCTTCATCCGAAGACTGCTGACGATGACGTTCAGCATCACCGTCATCATCACCCTCCTCGCCGTTCTCGGCGCCCCCTGGCTGATCAGACTCACACTCGACCAAGACGGCCAGGTCAACGTCCAGATGGCGACAATGTTCGCCTACCTGGTGCTCCCGCAGATCTTCTTCTACGCCATGTTCGCCGTGTTCATGGCCGTGCTGAACACCAAGGGAGTATTCAAACCCGGCGCGTGGGCGCCCGTGGTCAACAACCTCGTGACCATCACCGTCCTCGGCGGCTACCTGCTGCTGCCCGAAGACACGAAGCTCCAGCCCACCGACCACGTCACCATCACCGACCCACACGTGCTGCTGCTGGGGCTCGGCACCACCCTCGGCGTGGTCTTCCAGGCGCTGATCATGGTGCCCTACCTCCGCAAGGCGGGCATCAACCTGCGCCCCCTGTGGGGCATCGACGAGCGCCTGCGGAACTTCGCCAGCATGGGTGTGGCCATCGTGCTCTACGTGGCGATCTCCCAGGCCGGTTGGGCGATCAATAACCAGATCGCCTCCAGCGCGTCCGGGGACGCCCCGACGATCTACATGAACGCCTGGCAGCTGTTGCAGATGCCCTACGGCGTCATCGGCGTAACCCTGCTGACCGCCGTCATGCCACGGCTATCCCGCAACGCCGCCGACGGCGACGATAAGGCCGTGGTCCGCGACCTCACCGTCGCCACCCGCCTGACCATGTTCGCGATGATCCCCATCATCGTGTTCATGACCGCATTCGGCGGAATCATCGGACCGGCCCTGTTCGCCTACCGCTCCTTCTCCATGGAGACCGCGAGCGTACTGGGTTGGACCGTCTCCTTCTCCGCCTTCACGCTCATCCCGTACTCCCTGGTGCTGCTGCACCTGCGCGTGTTCTACGCCCGCGAGGAGGTCTGGACCCCGACCTTCATCATCGCCGGCATCACGATCACCAAGATCGCCCTGGTTTCCATCGCGCCGTTCATCGCCACCGAGCCGCGGCTGGTGGTGGTGCTGCTGGGTGCTGCCAACGGTTTCGGCTTCGTCACCGGCGCGATCATCGGCGTGCTGCTGCTGCGCCGCTCCCTGGGCAACCTCAACTCCGGCGAGGTCATGCGCACCAGCCTCTGGGCCTTCGGCGCCTCCCTCGTCGGTGCGCTCGTCGCCTGGCTGGTGGACCTGGCTCTCACCAACACGATCATCACCCCCGGCCAGAACCCGGGCTTCCTGATTCGCCTGCTCATCACCGGCCCGGTGTTCCTCATCGCCACCGGCGTGGTCATGGCTCGTTCCAAGCTGCCCGAGGTTCTCACCGTCGGCTCCGCGCTCTCCCGCGTCCCCGGTATCGGCCGTTTCTTTTCCGGACGTCAAGCCGAGGAGGAACTGGGCTCCGCCGCAGAACGCATGGTTCCCGCCCCGCTGGGCCCCGCAGAGGCCGCCCGCGAGGCTGCCGTGGCCAACTCCCTGTTGCCGCCCCTGCCGCCACTATCCGCAGGGCGCGTGCGCGGGCCACGCCTGGTGCCCGGCGCGCCGATCCTGGACGGGCGCTACCGCCTGCTCGCCGACCACGGTGGCTCCACCGCCGCCCGATTCTGGCAGGCCCAACGCACCGCCACCGGGGAAATGGTGGGTCTCACCATCCTCGACCCGCTGGCAGCCGTGCGCCAGGGCAAGCGCCCCGGCGAGTACGTGCCGAACCAGTCCCGACTGGTGATGCAGATCAAGCAGGAAATGTCGCGGAAGTCCCGGGCCATGATGGAGGCCCAGGAGGCCGCCCTCGCACACGCCCTTGAGAACGCCGACGACGGCGCCGAGGGCGAGGAGGCGAACCCGCTGGCCGGGCTCGCGCAGATCCAGCAGGTCATCGACAGCCCCGGCAGCGTGGTCGTGGTGTCCGACTGGACCGACGGCTCCGCGCTCTCCGCAGTCGCGGACTCCAGCCCGGACCCGCTGGCCGTCGGCTTCGCCGTTGCCGACCTCGCCGAGGCCGCCGCGGAGATGCACGACCATGGTCTGGCCCTGGGCGTGGACCACCGCGACCGCATCCGCATCAGCACCGCCGGGGGTACTGTCCTCGCCTTCCCCGGCTACCTGCCGAATAACTCCTCCGCGCAGGACATGCAGGGCATCGCCGCCGTCCTCGAGCTCCTGCTGGCCAACGTGCCGGTCTCGGAGATCCCGAAGGAACTGCTCGCCGAGTCGCTGGCCGCCAGCGACCTCAGCACCGAGCAGCGCGCCGCCGTCATCAGCGGCGGGGCGGCCAACCCGGCCACCGCACGCAGCGAGGACACCGACGAGGAGGCAGACGCAGACCGCAACGAAGGCGACCACCGCGACGAGGGCGACGTCCCACCGAATCCGGCGGACCGCGACCCCCGCGAGCTGGCGACCAGGCTGCGCTACCTCACCTCCGGGGAGCTGGCCATCAACCCGGACGAAGCGCCGACCCCGCAGGTCCAGAAGACCGGCTTCGGTGTGCGCCAGGCGCGCCTGCAGCACGTCGCCGTCATCGGCGGCATCGCCATCGGCTCCGCCCTGCTCATTGCCGCGCTCGTCGCCAGCCTGCTCAGCGTGGTCGGCGGGGGACGGGAGGACTCGCCGCTGTCCACGGACTCCATCCGCTCCGGCGCGGAGGGCATCATCAAGCGCGAGCCGACGATCGTGCCGATCCGCAACGTCCGCGAATGGATGCCCACCGGCGCGAAGGGCACCCTCGACGCACCCGAGGACGCCCAGCTGATCACCGACGGGCGCGCGGCGACGAAGTGGCAGTCCGACTCCTACCTCAGCCCACTGGGACGCACCCCGGAGGCCACGAAGGAGGGCATCGGCCTGCTCGTGGACCTGCCGACCGACACCCGCATCCACGCACTGCAGCTGGAGGGGCTCGCACCCGGCATGAAGGTGGAGCTGCGCCGCGTCGACGAGGCCACCGCGCCGACCGACCCAGCTGCACCGAGCGGGGCAGCCATCCCGAACAAGGCGGGCGCCAAGGCCTCCGCCCAGCCGACCGCCTCGGAGGAGCCGAGCGCCGCGGAGGCCACGCCAGAGAGTGAGGCGACGGCCACCCCGACCAGCGGAAACCAGTCCGCCAACCTGCGCAAGGTCCCGCTCACCCTGGACGAGACCACCTCGCTGGGCACCGTGACCGCCACCGAATCCACGATGAACGTGGAGTTCCACGGCGAGGACGGGCAGGACGTCCTCGTGGGCCAGGGTGCGAACCAGAAGCTGCTGAAGGCCCTGGCGGAGGCCAAGGCCAAGGAAGCAGCGAAGGCTGGCGACGCGGATGAGGCTTCGGAGGGGGCCGAGTCCGAGACGGAGCGTGCCGAGAACGCCGAGAAGAAGGAGCAGGGCACCAAGCCGATGAAGCAGCTGCTGATCTGGATCACCCAGCTGCCGGAGGCCGATGGCCGGGCCACCCTCGGCGAGCTGCGGGTCATGGGCACCTGGCAGGGCCAGAACCGCGTGGATGAGACCAGCACCGCGCCAAGCAGCCCGGCACGGAACAACTCAGCACGGGGGAACGCACGCGCTTATCCACAAGAGCGGAGTTAACCCTGCTGAGCTGTCCACAGCTTTGAGCGTCCCGGCGCCATCAACATCACGATGGCCGGGGCGCTCATTAGTGTCTAAGCCACGATCCAGGCTCACCAGGGGAAAGGGGAGGGGCCATGACGGCACCAGTCACCGACACACAGCACACCAACACGCCGGATAGGGCGTTGGACGCTACGGCGGCCACCACGGCGACCAGCACGTTGGCCAGCACACCGAGTAACGCGGGGGACGTGACGCACACCAACGCGCACCGCACCGACCGGGAACTGCTCGCCGAGCACATCGCCGGCGACCCACTCGCACTCCACACGCTGCTAGCCCGCCACGAGGTCCGCATGCACTGGGCAGAACGCGCCGCGGGCGTCCCGGAGAGTGAACTGGCGGACGTCCACCAGGAGGCCGTCCTGAAAATCCACCGCCGTGCCGCCACCTTCCGCAACCGCTCCAGCGTCGTGACCTGGATGGTGACCATCGCGCACCGCACCGCCCTGAACTTCGTGACCGCTCAGCACCGGCGCGGGCACCGCCACCGCGAGGACATCAGCGACTGCGAACGCGACCTGCCGACCTCGCACGTCGCACCGAACCGCGAGCTCAGCGTTGACCTACACAACGCGTTGGCCAGCATCCCGATCCTGTTCCGGCAGACCGTCGTGCTGCGCGGAATGCTCGGCTATTCCATCTCCGAGATCTCCACGATGCTCGACGTCGCGCCCGGCACCGTGAAATCCCGCTACTCGCGGGGCCGCCGCCTGCTGCAAGACCACCTCGTGCTCACCGACTATGCCGACCACCCCTGAGCTGGGAATATATCCCGTGTCTGGTGGGTTAGATAAAGTGCGTTAGGAAAGCGAAACCCACTTCAAACAACACGAGCGAGGTCACATGTCTCAGCCCTTCCTGCAGGCCAACGTCGGAATCGGCGTGAACAAGGCGGGCGACGCCGCGGACGCAGCCACCCCAGCCGATACTCCCGATACCTCCGCCAGCTCCGGCGGCACCCACGACCCTGCGGAGAAGATCCACAACGTAATCATCGTGGGCTCCGGGCCAGCCGGCTACACCGCCGCGATCTACGCCGCCCGCGCCGAGCTCGAGCCGATCGTCTTCGAGGGCATGGACTTCGGCGGCCTGCTGATGCAGACCACCGAGGTGGAGAACTTCCCGGGCTTCGCCAAGGGCATCCAGGGCCCAGAGCTGATGGACGAAATGCGCAACCAGGCGGAGCGCTTCGGCGCCGACCTGCGCATGGAGGACGTCGAGAAGATGGACCTGACCGGCGAGATCAAGAAGGTCTGGGCAGACGGCGAAGAGTACCAGGCACGCGCCGTCATCCTCGCCACCGGTGCGGCACCGCGCTACCTGAACATCCCGGGCGAGCAGGAGATGATCGGCCGCGGCGTGTCCGCCTGCGCCACCTGCGACGGCTTCTTCTTCAAGGACCGCAAGATCGCCATCGTCGGCGGCGGCGACTCCGCGATGGAGGAGGCAGACTTCCTCACCAAGTTCGGCGAGACCGTGACCCTCATCCACCGCCGCGACGAGTTCCGCGCCTCCAAGATCATGCAGGAGCGCGCCCGCCAGAACCCGAAGATCGAGTTCCTCATGAACTCCAAGGTCACCGCCGTCCACGGCGAGAACGCCGTGACCTCCCTGACCATCGAGGACACCGTCACCGGCGAAAGCCAGGAGATGGAATTCGACGCCCTCTTCGTCGCCATCGGCCACGACCCGCGCGTCGGTGTCTTCGAGGGCCAGGTGGAGCTGAAGGAGGACGGCTACGTCAAGGTCGACGAGCCCACCACCGCCACCAGCCTGCCGGGTGTGTTCGCCGCCGGCGACCTCGTGGACTCCCACTACCAGCAGGCCATCACCGCAGCTGGCAGCGGCTGCCGCGCCGCCCTGGACGCGGAGAACTACCTCGCCGCACTGCCCGCCGACGAGGGCTAAAACTCCACGCCACAGCACGCTGCTGGCCTCCCGAGCTTTTCCGGGTTTCACGGTATCCTGGGACAAGGAAAACTCCGGTGGATCACCACCCCAAGGACCACCCAACCCCCGGAAAGGCAGGGCCAGCATGTCGAACATCATCACGGTCACGCAGCAGACGTTTAAGTCCACCGTTGTCGAATCCGACCTGCCGGTACTCGTCGATTTCTGGGCCCAGTGGTGCCAGCCCTGCCTGCGCATGAACCCCACCCTCGAAGAACTTGCCGAGGAGATGGACGGTCGCGCCGTCGTCGCGAAGGTCAACGTCGACGAAGAGCGCGCGCTCGCAGCGATGTTCCAGGTGATGTCCATCCCAGCCCTCATGGTCTTTAAGGACGGCAAGAAGGTCGCGGAATTCACCGGCCTGCAGCAGAAGGGCACCCTCGTCGAGAAGCTGGAATCCCTCGCCTAGACCGCGGGAAACCCTGGACCACCAGCAACTGTTCGGAAAGTAGGACGCAGCGAGCCGTGACGGATAAACAACACGCCGAGAACCGCGCACCCCGCGTGGGCCAGCAGAATGTGCTGCTCACCGTGGGCGATAAGAGCCCCCGGGTCGCCGAGGTGCGCAGCGCACTGGCCCGGCTCGGCATGCTCTCCGATTACGGCGCCGCCCTCACGGCCTCCAATAACCAACAGTGGTCCGAGGAAGAGGAATTCTTCGACGCCCTCCTGGCAACCACCCTGCGCGCCTTCCAGCAGCAGCGTGGCATCATCGCCGACGGCGTAATCAACGAGACCACCCTGCGCGCCCTGCGCGAGGCCTCCTACAAGCTCGGCAACCGGGTGCTGAGCCTGCAGGACCCACAGTACGTCGGCGACGACGTCTCCGAACTCCAGTCTCAGCTCTACGACCTGGGCTTTTACACCGGCCGCGTGGACGGGCACTTCGGCCCGGACACCCACCAGGCCGTCACGCAGTACCAGTTCGAGTACGGGCTGAACGCCGACGGCATGGTCGGCCCGGACACCCTCCGCGCACTGGCCTACCTGGGCCGCCGCATCACCGGTGGCTCCCCGAACTCCATCCGCGAGAAGGAGATGATCCGCGCCGCGGGTCCGCAGCTCTCCGGCAAGCGCGTGGTCATCGATCCAGGCTGCGGCGGCGACGACCAGGGCACCGCCGTGAAGGGGCCCTACGGCACGATCACCGAGCAGGAGATCCTCTGGGACCTCGCCAACCGCCTGGAGGGGCGCATGATCTCCGCGGGCATGGAGACGATCCTCTCCCGCAGCCGCACCGCAAACCCCAGCGACACCGAGCGCGCGGATCTGGCCAATGCCTTCGGCGCGGACCTGGTGATCTCGCTGCGCACGGATCACTACCCGAACGAGCGCGCGAACGGCGTGGCCAGCTTCTACTTTGGCTCCGAGAACGGCTCGAGGTCCATGGTGGGCGAGAAGCTCTCCGGCTACATCCAGCGCGAGATCGCCGCCCGCACCGACCTGCTGAATTGCCGCACCCACGCCCGCACCTGGGACATCCTGCGGCTCACGAAGATGCCGACCGTGCAGGTCGTCCCCGGTTATCTGACGAACCCGGCGGACGCAGCGGCGCTGACCTCGCCGGAGGTGCGCGACATCATCGCGGAGGCCATCGTCGTCTCCGTGAAGCGCCTGTACCTGATGGACCAGGACAGCCACCGCACCGGGCAGTTCAGCTTCACGGAGCTCCTGCGCATCGAGCAGCAGTAGGGGAGCGGGGCCTAGAAGGCCTCGCCCTCGTGGTCCAGGAAGAGGTTATACGCACCGGAGACCTCACGGCGGTAGCGCGGGTAAAGCTCGTGATCGTCCACGCGCTCGAACTCGGCCTCCTCAACCACATCCATGGAGAGCATCGGAGCGACGCTGAGGGCGTCCTTCAGCAGGTTGCCCGTGTGCAGGGCCTCCGGCGTCTGCCAGCCACGATAAGCCTCCGGCACGTAGCTGGGAGCGTTCTCGATCCGCAGGCTGGGGTCCAGGCTGGACCGGGAGCTCGCCGCACTCGACGGGGAGGGGAAGGACGGCGTCCCGCTGTACTCCACGCCCGCATCCCGGGCCACGCCTCGGGATTCCTGCTCCTGCTTGCGCAGAAGCTCGTCGAGGGCGTCCTCGTCGCGGGCGAAGACCTCCACGGCGCTGAACCCGCGGCGGCCGGCCTCCACGAGGACCGTCTCGATGAGGCGGTGCTCCAGGTAGAGGCCCATGAAGGCATCCTCGACGTATACATCGCTCAGCAGGAGCGCGTCGGAGGACACAGAGGAGGGCAGGCCCTCCACTCCCGGCAGGAAGCGCGTTGGGGCGAAGAAGACGGTCGCGGCGGGTTGCAGCTTGCGACCGGGCACGCCCGTGCCCACGAAGGCGGTGAAGCCGCAGGTGCCCCAGCTCATGAGGGTGCGCTGGATCCACAGCTGCTTGTCGAAGGCCGGGTCCTCGGTATGGGTCGGCCCATACAACGGATCCCACGGCAGCGCCCAGAACGTGCTGAGTGCGGCATCTTCCGTGATTTGCTCCGCGTTATCAAAGCTCAGAGCGCGGATTTCAACCTCCACGGTCTCTCCCTCCCTGATGAGCTTAAGCCGGTCGGCTCAACTATCGCGTGATGATGTGTCTGTACGGGAATGCAACGCCGTAAACCTCGTGGGCTCGACCCGCGTGGGCCGGGTGTTGCTTCTGGGGCCTATTTTAGGACGGCGGTTGGCCCCATGAGGGAATTTAGGAAATCGGCCCAAAAAACTTGGATTGTTTCACGTGAAACAATTTCGTGCGGCGCTGGGCGGATTGCGACGCTGATCGTCGTTCCGACGCACCGTCACGGCGGGCTACGACGGTCGCGCCAACCTGGTTTAACTCACCGGGTGCCGTTGTCGGCAGCCGCCACTTTTGGCAGCCACGGGCGCCGCCGAGTACCGAAACTACTGCTCGCCGCCGCCGAGGATCTCGATGATGCGGTCGAAGTCTTCCTGGCCACCGAACTCGACGACGATGCGGCCGCGCTTCTTGCCCATCTGGACGCTGACCTTGGTCTCCAGGGTGTCCGCGAAGTCGTCCACCCAGCTGTTGACGTAGTCCGGCAGGGGAGCAGGGGTGCACTGCTTGCGCTCCTGCTTCTGCCCTTCGCCACGGTTCATCAGCGTGACCGCTTCCTCCGTGGCGCGGACGCTCAGGCCCTCGGCGACGATGCGGTCAGCCAGCTGTGCCTGCGCTTCCTCGCCGCCCTTGAGCCCCAGCAGGGCACGGGCGTGGCCTGCACTGAGCACGCCTGCGCTCACGCGCCGCTGCACCGCGACGGGCAGCTGGAGCAGGCGAATCATGTTCGCGATCAGGGAGCGGGAGCGCCCGATGCGCTTGGCCAGCTGCTCCTGGGTCACGCCGAACTCCTCCAGTAGCTGCTGATAAGCGGCCGCCTCCTCAAGCGGGTTCAGCTGTACGCGGTGGATGTTCTCCAGCAGGGCATCGCGCAGCATCGCGTCGTCCTGCGTCTCACGGACGATGGCCGGGATCGTCTCCAGGCCAGCCTTCTTGGAGGCTCGGAGGCGTCGCTCACCCATGATGAGCTCATAGGGAGCAGGCGCTCCGCTGACCGGACGAACCACAATAGGCTGCATGAGCCCGAACTCCCGGATGGAGTGGACCAGCTCGTTCAGCTGCTCCTCATCGAAGACCGCACGCGGCTGCTTCGGGTTCGTCGTGATCGCGTCGAGGGGGAGTTCCTGATAGGTCGCGCCAAAGCTATCCACATTGGGGACGTCCGGGCCGCCGGACTCGCCGTGAGGCTCAGCCGAGCTCTGCGGTGCGGTCGAACCCTCCGGTGCGGACGAGCTTGCGGTGCGAGACTGGGAACCGCTCTTCTTCTCGGCGCCGTCCTTCGAAGCGCCAGCCTTCACAGGCTTCGAACCCTTGGTCCCCTTGGCATCCGAACCGGTGGCTCCGCCCGACCCCGCGGAGGCGGATTTTTGGGTCTGTTCGCCGGAGTTCTCGCCCATACTGGAGGTTGGGCGATTAACGTCACTGTGACGAATATCCGCTCCGCCATGTCCAGACGCCGATCCGGCGCCGCCGCGAGCAGCATCGCCGGAATCCTGACCCGCGTTCCGGCGGGCCGCTGCACCGCCCGCGCCACCGCCGCCGAGAATCACGTCGGCCGCGCCGTTGCCCAGACCCGGGCGGGATGGCCCGGTCGGGATCAGGCTCGCGAGACCGCGACCGAGTCCGCCGCGTCGGGTGGCCTCCCGGTCGGGGAGGGCCGCGGGCATCGCCGGCTTACGGGCAGCGCCGCGCGGCGCCTTCGCGCCACCCTGAGCGCTCGAAGCCTTCTTAGATGCCGAATCCTTCTTAGCCACGGTCTTTACCTTCAATCCAAAGTTGTGATGATGGGGGAGGCGGGGTCTGCCCGGAAATCGGGCATTGTTTCACGTGAAACATTCGAGGGTTTAGATGTTGTGCAGCTCCGGCGCGATGCCGATCGGGGCGGTCTCCTCGCTCGGGAGGTAGTCGCCACGCTTGGCGAACTCGACAGCGGCGTCAAAATAAGCCAGGGCGCCGCGCGAACCACCGTCGTACTGGAGAACGGTCTGGCCGTACCCCGGAGCCTCGGACACCTTGACGGACCGCGGGATGTGGTTATCCAGGACCACGGAGCCGAAGTGGTTCCGCACCTCGTCGGAGACCTGCTCGGAGAGCTTCGTGCGGCCGTCGTACATGGTCAAGAGGACGGCGCTGATGTGCAGGTTTTTGTTGAGGTTCTCGCGGATCATCGAGATGTTGTTGAGCAGCTGGCCTACGCCCTCGAGCGCGTAGTACTCGCACTGGATCGGGATGAGGACCTCATCCACCGCGGTCATCGCGTTGATGGTGAGCAGGCCAAGGGAGGGCGGGCAGTCGATAAACACGTAGTCGAAGCCCTGTTCGGCCAGGAAGTCATCGTTGATCGCATCGACCAGGCGGTATTCGCGGCGAACCATGGACACCAGCTCGATCTCAGAGCCGGCAAGGTCGATGGTGGCCGGGATCGTGTAGACGTTCTCGTTCACCGGGTTCTGCTGCATCACCTCGGCAGCGCTCATCTCACCGATCAGCAGTTCGTAGCTGGAGGGGGTGCCCATCCGGTGCTCGGCGTCGAGTGCGGTGGAGGCGTTGCCCTGCGGGTCCAGGTCGATGACCAGAACCTTGAGGCCGTGCAGCCCCAGCGCCCAGGCGAGGTTCACCGTGGAGGTGGTCTTACCCACCCCGCCCTTCTGGTTGGCGATCGTGATCTTCCGGGGCTTCTCCGGCTTCGGAAGTTTCAGGTTGTGGGCGTTCTGCATTTTGGCAGCCTGGCGCGCGGCCTGCGCGATCGGGGTGTCATCCCACTGCATTGGTGCCACTACCTTTCCTCCGTCCGTCGCGATCCTTGCGATCGCGGCAATGTTTCACGTGAAACAATTTCCTTTGAGGCGCTAGCTCTAGCGCGCCTTTTCCACAATGACGGCGAAGGTGGATTCCTCCAGCACGCCCTTGCCCAGCTCAACCACGGAGCGTTTCCCTCCGCCAACCTTATCAATCTGGGCCTTATCCCGCTCCAGCTCTTCAGCCACGGAGCTGCCCTTCAAAGCGCGCATCTGGCCGCCCACACGGGCCAGGGGGAGGGACCACTGGCACAGCCGACCCAGGGGGGCGACGGCACGCGAGGTCACGACGTCCGCGCCCGCAAGCTTCCGGACGATTGCCTTTTCTTCCGCGCGCCCACGGTGGACCTCGACGTTGTCCAGGCCAAGGTCCTCGACGACCTCTTCCAGGAACTTCGTGCGGCGCAGCAGCGGCTCCAGCAGCTGCACCTTCACGTTGGGACGTGCGATGGCCAGCGGGATACCTGGGAGGCCCGCACCGGAGCCGACGTCGATGACCCGCTCGCCGTCCTTGATGATCTCGGCGAGGACGGCGGAGTTCATGATGTGGCGATCCCAGATGCGGGGCACCTCGCGGGGGCCGATGAGGCCACGCTGGATGCCGGCGGTCTCAAGCCACTGGGCGTAGCGTTCGGCCAGTGGAGCGCGGTCGCCAAAGACCTCAGCCAGGTTCTCCGGGCGCAGCCCATCGACCTGCAGCTCGCCCCCGTGGTTATCCGGCGTCAGGGACGTGATCTGCTGCTCACCGGTAGAGTCGCCGGCAGCCGCGGCACCCTTATTGAGGTGCGCAGCGGCCGGGTTGGGGGACTGGTTTTTCGAAGCGTCAGAATCACGATGTTTCACGTGAAACATTCTAGTGCCTTTCCACGACAACCCAACTCCCTCCCAGAACGGGTGGGGAAGAGAACCACGGGAGGGTGGCGACGTCCTAAAAGGGCAAAGAAAAAGCGCCACACGGCGAACCGTGCGGCGCTAGGGGCGGAAGGCTGGAGCTACTTCTTCCGCTTCTTATTGTTCTGCGGCTTCGCGCCCGGCTTCGGGGCGGAGGTGCGGCGAGCCTCGAGCTTCGCCTGGCGCTCCTCCTCCTCTTCCTTATCCATGATGCCGAACAGGATGCGCTGCTGGACGAAGGTCCACAGACCGTTGGTGAACATGTACAGAGCCAGACCAACCTGCCAGAGGAAACCACCGGCCAGGATCAGCAGCGGCATGAACCACAGCATGATGCGCTGCATCATGTCCATCTGCATCTGCATCTGCTGAGCCTTCAGGTCATCAGCTGCCGGCTTCGGGTTATTCGCCTGACGCTTCTTGTTGCGGTTCAGGGACAGGCGAGCGGTGAAGTGCATGATCACCGCAGCGCCCAGCATCAGCGGCAGGACGACGGCGATGATGTTCGCCTTCGTGAAGTCCGGGGCGATGCCTGCCGGGGAGAAGGCGCCGTAACCGGAGGGGTCCATGGAGATGTAGGAGGACAGCGGCGCACCGAACAGGCGGGCGTCGAGGAAGGACTGAACCTCGTCCACGCCGAAGACGTAGTTCGGGGTGTTACGGGTCTCCTCGATGCTCATGCCCAGCTGGCCAGTGCCCGTGCCGGTGCGGTTGAAGGAACGCAGCACGTGGAACAGGCCAATGAAGATCGGCATCTGAACCAGCATCGGGAGGCAGGCCGCCATCGGGCGGACACCCATCTCCTGCTGCGCCTTGCGCACCTCAACCATCAGCTTCTGCTGATCATTGGCGTACTTGCGCTGGAGTTCCTTCATCTTCGGCTGGAACTCCTGCATCTTGCGCGAGGAGCGGAGCTGGTTAGCGGTGGGCTTGACCAGCAGGATACGGATAGTCACCACGAGGAAGACGATGGAAAGCGCCCACGTGATGCCCGCGGCCGGGTCGAGCACATAGCCAAACACTTTGTGCCAGAACCACAGGACCGCTGAAATCGGGTAATAAATAAAATTCAGCACGTCTGGAGGGATCCTCTACTTTTCGGACGTCTCAAAATCTTGCGGAGTCTCTTCAGGCTTGGGCTTAGCCCTGCGCTTGCGGGGCGGAACGGGGTCCCACCCGCCCGGATGCCAAGGGGCACAGCGCAACAGCCGACCTATTGACAGTAACAGCCCCTTGAGCAGACCATGCCTTTCCAACGCCGTGAGAGCGTAATTACTGCAGGTCGGCTCGAAGCGGCATGATGGCCCCATTTTAAGGGGCGAAAGGAAATCCTGATAGGCCAACACCGCTCGGCGAGCCAGCGCGGCACGGCCAGTGACGCGGCGACGCGCGGTACGGCTGTCGGCGCCGGGCTTGAAGTCAGCCTGGGAGCCCGGATTGCGGTGGGATTCGGCTCCGGGCTGTGAGCTGTGCTCAGCGGATTGCCCACTGCCCCCAGTAAGCGAAGCACTGTGCTCAGCGGGAGAGCCGGGAGAGGCAGCGTCGCACATCGGCCTCCAACTCCTTACTGCTCGCTTTCGCGCTGGCGGGAAGGGCGCGCACCACCACAAAGCTGGTCTCCTGCAGCTGCGGGGACGCCGCGGTGGCGTCGTCATCGATGATGGTGGCCAGGACGGCGCGCAACTTCCGGGAGACAGCGTGGCGGACCACGGCGTTGCCGACCGCCTTGGAGACGATGAGGCCCGCGCGCGGTCCGCCGGTTAGCTCCAGCGGCGCGTTGGGGCCAGGTTCCGGGGTCCAGAGGTGGACGACGACGGTGCGGCTGCCCTTGCGCGCACCCTTCTTCACCACGGTGCTAAACAGCGCGGAGGAGCGGAGACGGTGTTCCGGTGCCAGCATGGGCGGCTCCTTCGTGGTCGGGTGGGTGCACGCGGGACTGAAAGCAGATTGCCCCGCATAAGGGTGAAATTACAGCAAAAACGGCGCCCACCGAGTGGCAGGCGCCGGAGCTTCCCACGTGGTGGGAGAGTGCGCGGCCAGGCTGGCCGCCCGCTCGATTAAGCGGTCAGGGACTTGCGGCCCTTACGACGACGTGCGGACACGATCGCGCGACCTGCGCGGGTGCGCATGCGGGTGCGGAAGCCGTGCACGCGTGCGCGACGGCGGTTATTAGGCTGGTAAGTACGCTTCGACACGGTACTTCACTCCTTAAAACTACGCGCGGAGGCGAAGCGCTGCGGCACCGTGATTAGGCGATGGCAGGGAGTATTCCCTGCCACTGCGCCCGTGCGGTGCGCTGTACGCCACGCTGTCCACGCCGGTGGACTTGTGGTTGCCAGGGCTTCGGCGCCACGTGTGGAATGTGGGCGACGCAAAGCATCCGGCCAAAACGGCATCCGATACAAGGTCGGCTGTTGCCATAGACCGTTTAAGAATACTCAGCGGGGGAGCCGAAAACCAAATCTTCGCAGGATGACAGGCGTGTCATTTAAATCGCGGCTCGTGGAAAACTCCGCGCAATGCTGCGCTTTTGTGGATTGATCATCACACACGGTGGAATGTCAATCCACACAGCTTGTGGATAACTTCTCCACCCCCGAAGGTTAAAGCACTGGTTTAGGGTTCGTTTGCGCAGGTCAACAGTATTTTCCTTGAAAATTAGAAGTTATCCACAGGAGCGGGGTAAATTGGGGACAACTCAATGGACAAGTTATCCACAGGTGTGGACAGCTCTGTGGAAGCCCAGAACACACGCCAAATCCGGCTGTGGGTAAAAATGTGGGTTCAGTGTGAACTCACGTGTAAATTGAAATGTCCTTAACGGTTACCCCCGACCCCGGAAGAGAAGAAAAAGGCTCGCGCATGACACACGCCCCAGATCCCGCGGATCCCACAAAATTCGCCACCATCTGGCACGGCCTCGTCGACGCGTGGATCGAGGGCGACGGCACTCAGTTCCCGCCGCTCTCCGCCTCCTCCCGCAGCGTGCTGCGGCAGATCCAGCCCGTCCTCTTCATCAACGGGATCGCCGTGATGACCACGCCAAACGAGTGGTCCAAGGGGGTCGTGGAGGGCGCGCTCGCCGAGCCGATCGAAAAGGTTCTCGGGGATATCCTGCAATCCCCAGTCACCCTCAGCCTCTCCATCCGGGAAGCCGAGCCGGAGGACGCAACCCCGCCGGCCAGCGCCAACACCGCTGGTAACGCTGCCGAACAACAGGCGCCAGTCGCCGACTCCGCAGCACACACCCCGGCACCATCCACCCCAGCTGCTCACTCGACAACAGCGCCCGCGCCGGCAACCCCCACAGCAACAGAGGCCCGAGCAACACAATCCACGGCGCCATCCCAGCCCTCCGCACCCGCGGAATCCCCACAGCACGACCCGAAGCAGGACGAGCACACCCGCATCCTCGCCGCCGAGCGCCTGGCCCAGCAGCACCAGGGCGCCAACCAGCCAGAATCCCGCAACGAGGCCTTCGTGCCGGCCGAGGCGTCGTCGTCCCCAACCGCGGACACAGACGAGGGCGACCGGGACTCGGACACCCTGCTGAACAAGAAGTACACCTTCGAAAGCTTCGTCATCGGCGGCTCCAACCAGTTCGCGCACGCCGCCTGTCGCGCCGTCGCCGAAGCCCCAGCTCGCGCCTATAATCCGCTGTTCATCTGGGGCGAATCCGGCCTCGGCAAAACCCACCTGCTGCACGCCATCGGCCACTATGCCAAGGAGCTGCAGCCGGACATGCGCGTGCGCTACGTGTCCAGCGAAGAGCTGACCAACGACTTCATTAACTCCATCGCCAACGACCGCCGCGAGGAGTTCAAACGCGAATACCGCAACCTGGACATGCTGATTGTGGACGATATCCAGTTCCTGCAGGGCAAGGAGTCCACGCAGGAGGAGTTCTTCCACACCTTCAACGCGCTACACCAGGCGAATAAGCAGATCGTGCTTTCCTCCGACCGTCCACCACGCCAGCTGACCACCCTCGAGGACCGCCTGCGCACTCGTTTCGAAGGCGGGTTGATTACGGACGTCCAAACCCCCGACCTGGAAACCCGCATGGCGATTCTGTCCCGCAAGGCGGCCGCGGAGGGCACCACGCTGCCGGAGGACGTGCTCGAGCTGATCGCGAGCCGGTACGAGACCTCCATCCGCGAGTTGGAGGGCGCGCTGATCCGCGTGACGGCCTATTGCTCCCTGGGCAAGGAGCCGATCACGAAGCAGGCGGCGGAGATCGCGCTGCGGGACATCATGCCGGTCGACGATGTGCAGATGACCCCGCAGGTCATCATCGATGTGGTTTCCTCTTACTTCGACCTGACCGTCGATGAGCTGGTGGGGAAGGGGCGCACGAAGCGTTTCGTGCAGGCGCGCCAGATCGCGATGTATCTGTGCCGTGAGCTGACGGATCTTTCGCTGCCGAAGCTGGGGCAGGCTTTTGGCGGCCGCGACCACACGACGGTCATGCACGCGGAGCGGCGCATTCGGGAGCAGTTGACGGAGGATCGTGTCACCTTTAACGAGGTCCAGGAGCTGACGCAGCGCGCGAAGGCCGCGGCGCGGGGTTAGTCCTTCTTTCTCGAGCTTTCTTCGTGGAGTTCCGCAGGTTTCGGGACGTCAACGCGCCCGTCAGGGTTACTGCGGGCGGTTCTTGAGGCAGTTCTTGGGGTGGGGCCTTCAATTTTGGGACGTCCGCGCGGGGCGGGGGAGCCGGATTCTTGGATTTTTGTGGCTGGCACACCGCGTTGTGCTTGGGGGCGGAAACGCAAATTCTTGGGGGTAACGCTGGGGGCTCGGGGGATTCTCGTCCACAGTTGTGCACAGTTATCCACAGCATTCGGTGGATAACTCACCCGGAATGTGGATAAAAATAGGTCCTTGACCATGATTTTCGGAAGTTATCCACATGTCCACAGGGTTTTCCACAAGCGTAATTACAAGTTTGTGTTTCCGGGTGGATTAAGTTGAGGTTCAAGGTTGAAGCTCGTGACCTGGGGTTTCTGTGGATAACTACCCAGATCTTGGGAAACCGCAGGTGGATGGGCTGTGGATAACTCGCGAGTGACAAAAGTTATCCACAGTTGGGCACAATTATCCACAGAGTCGTCCACCCGAACCCCACACCCCGAATCGGCCCCCGGCGTGGGTAAATGACATGTTTTCCACAGTTTTCACACCCCCTACTAACACTGCTGAACTTCCCAATTGGCAAAAAGAGAAGAAATTGGTGGTGTGCATAGTCCCGGTCTGCCCGGCGAAGCCGTGCCAAGCCTCGAAGGGGAGCGAATAACAAGCAAAGGGAACTTTCTTCGGCCGTGTCCGGTGCGTCGGCTAGTCTTGAGACTCGAAGAAAAAGACAAAGTTTTGAAGCACGTTCAAGGCGATGAACGTTGACCGGAGGGACAGCTCAGCATGGAGCAAGAAAATGTGAGTTTCTCGGTTGCGAAGGATGATTTCGCATCTGCACTGGCATGGGTCGCCCGTGCGCTGCCCACGAAGCCAACCCAGCCGATCCTGCGTGGCGTGATGATCCTCGCGGATGACGATGGCCTGGAGCTGTCGGGCTTCGACCGGGAAGTCTCCACCCGCGTGCGCGTGAATGCCAATGTTGACGAGCCAGGCCGCATCCTCGTGGCCGGTAAGTTGGCATCCGACATCGTCGGCGCACTTCCGGGTAAGGAAATCACCATGGAGTACTCCGGCTCCACGGTCCTGGTCCGCAGCAGCAGCTCCCGCTTCGAACTTCCCGCGATGACCATCGAGGATTACCCAGTCCTGCCGGACATGCCGGCCGTGACCGGCACCATCGACCCGAATCTCTTCACCGAGGCCATCAGCCAGGTCGCCATCGCCGCGGGTAAGGACGACACCCTCCCGATGCTCACCGGTATCCGCATGGAGATCGAGGGCGAAAATGTGGTTCTCGCAGCAACCGACCGCTTCCGTCTGGCTGTTCGTAGCTTCCAGTGGAACCCGGCTGCGGCTGATGCCACCGCTGAGCTGCTGATCCCGGCCCGCACGCTGGCGGACACCGCCCGCACCCTGGATCACAGCCTCAACGACCCGATCGAGATCGCCATCGGTTCGGGGGAGGACATCGGTGCGGACGGCCTGCTCGGCATCGTCACAGATGCCCGCCGCACGACCACCCGACTGCTGGATGCGGACTTCCCGAAGTTCCGCCCGCTGCTGCCGGCCCGCCACAACGCGATGGCCTCCGTGGAGATCGCCCCGCTGCAGGATGCGATCCGTCGTGTCTCCCTGGTCGCGGAGCGTAATTCCCAGATCCGGATGCACTTCGAGGAGTCCACGCTGACGCTGTCCGCCGGAGGCTCCGATGTGGGTCAGGCTGAGGAAGTCCTGAACTGCGCCTACCACGGCGAGCCGCTGACCATCGCCTTCAACCCGGCGTACCTCAAGGACGGTCTGAGCGCGATCCACACCGAGCGCGTGGTCTTCGGATTCACCCAGCCCTCCCGCCCCGCGATCCTCATCCCTGCCCCGGCCGAGCTGCCGGAGGCCGAGGAGGACGGCACCTTCCCGGACCCGGAGACCAACTTCAAGTACCTGCTCATGCCGGTGCGCCTGCCGGGCTAAAGCCGGCGCGAACCCTCGGCATAGAGTGGAATCATGTTTGTCCGCAGCCTAGAACTCCACGACTTCCGGTCGTGGCGGGAACTCTCGCTGCAGCTGGACCCGGGTGTCACGGTGTTCTCCGGGCCCAACGGGCACGGCAAGACCAACATCGTCGAGGCCCTGGGCTACCTGGCCCACCTGGGCTCCCACCGGGTGAACACCGATTCCGCGCTGGTTCGGGAGGGCCAGCAGATCGCCCGGGTCTCTGCCACGGCGGTGAACCACAACCGCGAGCTCACCGCCCACATCGCGATCCGTGGCCACGGATCCAACCGTGCCCACATCAACCGCACTCAGCTGGCCACCACCAGCGAGCTGCTGGGCATCGTCCGCACCACGCTGTTCTCCCCGGAGGACCTCGCCCTGGTGCGCGGCGAACCGGAGCAGCGCCGCAAGTTCCTCGACGAAATCATGGTCGCCCGCTACCCGCGGCTCGCGGCGGTGAAGGCGGATTACGATAAGTCCCTGCGCCAGCGCAACGCTCTGCTGCGCAATAACGCCTACGCGCTGCGCATCGCCCCCGAGAACGACACGGAGCGCCTCTCAGCACTTGCCACCCTGGACGTGTGGGACGCCCAGCTGGCCGCGTTGGGCGGGCAAATCATGTCCGCCCGGGTGCAGATCGTTCACGACCTCGCACCACACGTCGCGCAGACCTACGCCAGGCTCGCCCCCGAATCCCGGCCCGCGCACATGGCGTACACCTCGACCGTGGACGCGGACCTGGCCCAGGTGGGTGTGCTGCTGGGGGAGGCAGAGCTCGAACGCGACCCAGCCGCGGAGCTGGCGCTGCTCTCCCCGGAGGTCGCGGAGGCCACGTTGCTGCAGGCCTACGCCCGCAAGCGCACCCAGGAGGTGGACCGCGGCACCACGCTGATCGGCCCGCACCGCGACGACCTCGTGCTCATGCTGGGTGCCCAGCCCGCCAAGGGCTTCGCCTCCCACGGGGAATCCTGGTCCTTCGCCCTGGCGCTGCGGCTCGGCGCGTTCTTCATGCAGCGCGAGGATGGCGTGGAACCGGTGGTCATTTTGGATGACGTTTTCGCGGAGTTGGATTCCTCCCGACGTCAACAGCTCGTCGGGCTGCTCACCGAAGCCGAGCAGGTGCTCATCACCGCGGCCGTGGGTGAAGATATTCCGGCTGAGCTGCGGGATATCGCCACGTTCCATGATGTTCGCGCGGTGCATGTCACCGAGGAGGGCCAGCAGCGGCGGATCTCCGTGATCGACGAGACCATCCCCCGCGATAGCGTCCTGGAGCAGGCTGCCGACGAGGGTGAGCAGGCGTGACGGAACACCAGCCACGCGAGCAGCAGCCGCCTGAGAATCCCAACCGCGAGGAGCAGTTCCTCGACCCCGTCGCCCAGGCCCTGGAAGCCATCAAAAAAGCCGGCGGCAAGCCCGCGACCGGCAAGAACGCCGATCTTCCCCGCATGGCGCGCAGGAATGGCTGGAACCGGGGCCGCCGCGGCACGCTCGCGGAACCTGCCGCGGACTCCGGCAGCACCGGCAGCGCAGCGCGCACCAGCTCTGGCGTCCAGCGCATCAAAACCCGCATGGACGGCCGCGCCGACCGCAGTTACCGCGACCCCGGCAGCTTCGCCGCCCTGCTCAGCCGCGAAATCCGGCGTCAGGGCTGGGAGGAAAACGTTGGTGTCCGCCGCCTCATGCAGGACTGGGAACACCTCGTCGGCCCCAAGATCGCCGCACACACCCGGCCGGTGAAATTCGACGAGAAAAACAAATTCCTCCACGTCCAGAGCGACTCCACACCCTGGGCGACCCAACTCCGCCTCATCCAGGCAACCATCCTGAAGAAAATCGCCCAGGAGCTGGGGCCGGACGTCGTCGTCGAACTAAAGATCCACAACCCGGACTACGGGCCGCGACAGACCGGCCGCCTCCGCGTCCAGGGGCGGGGCAAACGTGACGATTACGGCTGAGCGCCACGGTGCGCCACGCAGCTCGCCCGGGCAGCCAGAAACTGTATTTTCGCAGGAAAAGCCGGTAGACTGGTGGAGTTAATTAGTGGCACACGAAGGAGTTTTACCCACCGTGGGTGCACCAGAACCGCAGAACACGCCAGCTCCGCACGAGCACAAGCCGGGTGACTACGACGCATCGTCGATCACCATCCTCGAGGGCCTCGAGGCCGTCCGGAAGCGCCCGGGCATGTACATCGGCTCCACGGGAGAGCGTGGCCTCCACCACCTCATCTGGGAGGTCGTGGACAACTCCGTGGACGAGGCCATGGCGGGCTACGCCAAGAAGGTCTCCGTCACGCTGAAGGAGGACGGCTCCGTCGAGGTTTCCGACGACGGCCGTGGCATCCCGGTGGAGATGCACCCTTCCGGCGCCCCGACCGTGCAGGTCGTCATGACGCAGCTGCACGCCGGCGGTAAGTTCGACTCCGATTCCTACGCGGTCTCCGGTGGTCTGCACGGTGTTGGTATTTCCGTGGTCAACGCCCTGTCCACCCGCGTGGAGACCCGCATCGTCCGCGACGGCTACGAGTGGTACCAGGAGTTCATCAACGCGGTGCCGCAGGAGCTCGTGCAGGGCAAGAAGAAGCGCGGTTCCGGCACCACCCAGCGGTTCTGGCCGGACCCGGAGATCTTCGAGACCGTGGAGTTCAACTTCGACACGGTCGCCAAGCGCCTGCAGGAGATGGCATTCCTGAACAAGGGCCTGACCATCACCCTCACCGACGAGCGCCCGCAGGCCATCGAGGCCGAGGAGCCGGAGGAGGGGCTCGAGGACCTCACCGAGCAGGCTGAGGCCCCGAAGTCAGCTGAGGAGCGCCAGGCGGAGGAAGAGGCCAAGAAGAAGAAGGGCCCGCGCACCAAGACGTACCACTACCCGGAGGGTCTGAAGGACTACGTCGCGTTCATCAACCGCAAGAAGCAGCCGATCCACCCGACGATCGTCAGCTTCGACGCCAAGGGCGAGGACCACGAGGTCGAGGTCGCGCTGCAGTGGAACGACGGCTACCAGCAGTCCGTCCACACCTTCGCGAACACCATCAACACCTTCGAGGGCGGTACCCACGAGGAGGGCTTCCGCGCCGCGATGACCTCCTTGATCAACCGCTACGCGCGCGATCAGAAGCTGCTGAAGGAGAAAGAGTCCAACCTCACCGGCGACGACGTCCGTGAGGGCCTGGCTGCCGTCATCTCCGTCCGCGTCGGTGACCCGCAGTTCGAGGGCCAGACGAAGACGAAGCTGGGCAACACCGAGATCCGCGGCTTCGTGCAGCGCGCGATCAACGAGCACCTCTCCGACTGGCTGGACGCCAACCCGGCCGAGGCGAAGGTTATCGTGCAGAAGGCTGTGGCCTCCGCGCACGCTCGCCAGGCGGCCCGCAAGGCCCGTGACCTGGTGCGCCGCAAGTCCGCCTCCGATATGGGCGGGCTGCCAGGCAAGCTGGCCGACTGCCGTTCCAAGGACCCGATCAAGTCCGAGCTCTACGTGGTGGAGGGTGACTCCGCAGGTGGTTCCGCGAAGTCCGGCCGTGACTCGATGTACCAGGCCATCCTGCCGCTGCGCGGCAAGATCCTGAACGTCGAGAAGGCCCGCATGGACCGCGTGCTGAAGAACGCCGAGGTGCAGGCGATCATCACCGCGCTGGGCACCGGCATTCACGATGAGTTCGACATCAACAAGCTGCGCTATCACAAGATCGTGCTGATGGCCGACGCCGACGTGGATGGCCAGCACATCGCAACGCTGCTGCTCACCCTGCTGTTCCGTCTGATGCGTCCGCTCGTCGAGGGTGGCTACGTGTATCTGGCCCAGCCGCCGCTGTACAAGCTGAAGTGGGGCAAGGGCGAGCCGGGCTATGCGTTCTCCGACCGGGAGCGCGATGAGCAGCTGGAGAAGGGCCTGGCAGAGGGCCGCAAGATCGACACGGATGATGGTATCCAGCGCTACAAGGGTCTCGGCGAGATGAACCCGAAGGAGCTGTGGGAGACCACGATGGATCCCACCACCCGTACGCTGCGCCAGGTGTCCCTGGAGGACGCGGAGGCTGCTGACGAGCTGTTCAGCATCCTGATGGGCGACGACGTTGTCGCCCGCCGTAGCTTCATCACCCGCAACGCGCGCGACGTCCGTTTCTTGGACGTCTAGCGTCCGGGTTCCGGTCTGGGGGCGGTCGGCGCCGGCGTGGGGGCTGGCGCCGGACAGGCTGGGCTCGGTCAGGAGTCCGGTGCCAGCTCGTGACCCAAGATTAGGGGGCCTAATCTTGGGTTCGGTGGGGGTGTATCCAAGATTATTGGGCGAATCTTGGGTGTATAGCGTGACCGAAAGCTCTTCTTTAGTCTCTGCCGGGTGGAGGGCCCCCAACGAGAACTCGAGGCACCAGGCCCACAGCATTATCTTGATATAGCCAAATGTGTTCGGGGCCACACATATCATGTGACGGGTGAGCAAAAATAACGAAGTTTCCGTCGAGGACGTGCACCGCCAGTGGGTGCACGTGCAGATGGCGGACGGCACCACCACGGCCGTGCGCATCTTCACCCCACCGCTAGCGGGCAGCGAAGCCCCAGCTAACCCGGCCTCTGCTGTGACTCAGGCCGGCGCCGAGGCTGGTGCCCAGGCCGGTAGCAAGCCCGGCAGCTCCGCCACGAGCGCTGAACCAGCCGAGCCACGCACCGCCGCAGAGAGCGGCCATGATGGCAAGAGACCCCTGGTCATCCTGTGGCCGGGCTTCGGTGTCGGCGCCCGGTATTACGAGCCGATCGCCAAGGAACTCGCGACCCGAGGCTGGATCGTCGCCATCGGCGAGCTACACGGTCAGGGTGAGTCCACTGCCGCCGCCAGCCGCACCCAGGATTGGGGGTACCACGACCTGGCGAGCTCCGATTTCCCGCGCACCATCCGCGCGGTCAAGCGCCGCTTGGAGCTGGGGGAGAAGTACCCGACAATCATGCTGACCCACTCGATGGGTGGGCAGATGGCCGCGGTGTTCATGGCCCGTCCGGAGGCCAAGGAGCTCAACGTTCTGGGCTACATGGGTGTTGGCACCGGCACCCCGTACTACCGGGGCTTCACTGGGCGCACCCGCATCGAGCTCAAGCTCGGCTCCCTGCTGATGAGCGCGATCGTGTTGGCCCGCGGCTACCAGCCGGAGGGCCTGCTGGATATCGCCAATTACGGCCGTCAGGCGCGCAACCACATCCTGGAATGGACCAAACTCGCGCAGCGCAATAGCTTTAAAAACCTGCACGGCCAGGACATGGACTACGTCGCGGCGATGAAGGATACGTATACGACTATCCTGCTCACGCGCTTTTCCAACGACGACGACTGCCCCCTCGACTCCGCGAAGAATCTTGCGCTGCTCTTCCCGCAGGGCTGCGTCGCGGTGGAGGAGTACCCCGCGGAGGTGGAGCAGCTCGGCCACAACCGTTGGGCGCGCCAGCCGCAGGTCGTGGCCGACCGCTTTGAGCGCTGGGCCGCCACGGTCGAGGCCACTGCCTAGGCCACGGTCGAGGCCTAGCGTCGAGGACTAGCCCCGAGGGCTTCAAGGTCCTAGTCAGTGCCCGGCACCCTCAAGGCGAAGCGCCCGAGGCCGCGCCCAAGGCGTAGTCCAGCAAGCGCGGTCGGCGCTTAGTTTTCCTCCGGCGCGGACACCGCCGGGTTCGCGAGCGTGGCGTTGTGGCCCATCAGCACGGCCGGGCCTTCCAGGACCACGCCTGGTCGCATGTGCTTCTTCAGCTCCTCGGTTGCCGGCAGGCAGGCGGTCAGCGCGAAGCCGCGGGCATTCGGGGTGTCCTGAATGACGAAGAACTGCTTGCCAGTGAGCTCATTGGTCGCGCCCCGGATCCCGGCGACGGTGATCCGCACGTGGTTCCAGGGGTTTATCGCGTTGGTCTCGCCGTCGAAGAAGGCCTGCGCAGCTGGGGAGATCAGCCGCGGCTTCGTGATGACACCATCCTCGCGGACGTGCTCCGGGTGGGCCTGCCGCCAGGCCGCCTCGCTGGGATAGAGGTGCATCTTGCCACCACCCAGCGCTGCGGTGAGGCAGAAGTTCACCAGCGGGATCATGCCGTCCTCGTCGGCGTTCGCGGCGATCTTGCCCTCCTTGACCACCTCTGGCCCGGAGATTGTCGAGTAGGAGAAGAAGTCATCAACGGCGCAGGTCACGCGCGCGGCGATCTCGCCTTCGGTGTTGAGCACATCCACGAGCGCGACCGTCGGGGTGATGAGACCCACCCGCGCGGCCGTGGTCTCGGGGTGCATGAGGGAGACCGCGACGGTGGAGTTCTTGTCCCCCATGAAGCGGATCATCCGCGCCCCGGAGGGGTCGATGTACGGGGAGATCATCTTGTAGCCGTGCGCGTTCGCAAGCCCCTGGTTCTGCTCCTCGAAGGACCGCTGAATCATCTGATCCAGTGGTTCCCCGTAGAAGCCGAGGGCTGCGAATTCCGCCTGTGGGGTTGGGAGGACGTTCTGAGCCATGCTGTTCGCCTGCACCTTGCCTTTCGTGTTCTGGCTGGGCTTTTCAAGCCGGCGGTATCTTCTCCCTCCATTCTGGCAGAGGCGGGGGCGGATTGTTTCACGTGAAACATTCGGGACGCCAACGGGGCGACGTCCTAGAAAAACGGCGACCCTGACGGCTGCCGAGAGAGACGGGGGCGACGTCCGCCTCTGGTTGCGGTGGTCCGAAAATGGCCCTACCCGATGCGGTAGCGCTGGGGGTCGACGAATTCCCGCTTCGCCTCGCCCGAAATTCCGCCCTCGGCGATGATCCGGCGCACAAACTCGGCGCTGAGCTTCGGCGTGCGGGTCTGCGTGGCGTAGTCGTTGTGCACCAGGCCGAAGCGCTGCGCCTCGCCGTCCGCCCACTCCCAGTTATCCACGAAACACCAGTGGTAATAGCGCTCAAAGGGCAGGTCAGAGGCACTAATCGCGGCCAGATGGTCGTAGATGAAGCGGCAGCGGAAGTTCTCCAGACTCGTCGGGCTGCCGTTATCGCAGGTGCCGTTCTCCGTCACCCAGATCGGGGCGGGGTAGCGCTCGTGCATCCAGCCGGCGCACTCGATCAGGCCCTCCGGGTAGATCTCCCAACCAAGGTCATTGACCGGCTTGCCGGGCAGCGTGCCGTCTTCGAAGCCCGCGGACGCCGTGCGCGAGTAGTAATTCAGCCCCAGGTAGTCGTAGTACTTGCCGGGAGAAATATCCGAAGGCTGGCGGCCCAGCACGCCCCGGAACTTCCCACCAAGCATCGCGTGGCTGAGCTCGTCCTGGAAGAGGAAGGCACTGGACCGGGAGGCCAGCCGGTGCAGCGGATTACGCTCCTGAGCAGGCACGAAGGCCCGCATGTGGTGCGCGAAGCCCACCCGCGCGCCCGACTGAATCCCGTGGATCAACCGGTATGCGCGGCAGTGCGCGATCGCCATGTTCCGCATCACCTTCAACGCCAGCCGGTAGGACTTCTTCGCCGGCGGTGCCTCGTGGAAGAGGAAGCCGGAGGTGGCGTAAACATTCGGCTCGTTGATGGTGACCCAGTCCGTGACCAGGTCGGATAGCCCCTTGACCACGTGGCCCACGAAGCGCAGCCAGTGCGCGATATTCTCCGGCTTCTCCCATTCGCCGAGCCGCTGGAACCACAGCGGGTTATTGAAGTGGTGCAGGGTCACCAGCGGCACCATCCCGCGCTCCTTGACCAGCGCGATTTCCTCCCGGTAGCGGTCCATCGCGGCGGTGTCCCACTGCCCGGGCGCGGGTTCGATGCGGGACCATTCGATGCCCATCCGGTAGGTCTTGAGCCCCAGGGAGCCCATGAGTTCGGTGTCCTCCCGCCACCGGTTCCAGTGGTCGTTGGCGCGCAGCGGGCTGGTGCCGTCGGCGATGGTGCCGGGGTGTTGGGCCCACTCGTACCAGTTGTTGTTCCGGTCGCCACCCTCGATCTGTAGGGAGGACGTCGCCGTCCCGATCATCAGCTTGCCCAGCGGTAGGAAGGTGGTGGGGGAGGCAGGCATCGTGTTCTCCTTCGGTTGTGGGTTGTTTTGTTCAGCGGTCGCGCGGAAAGTTTTGCGCTTAGCGGGTGGATTGGATTTTTAGGACGAGGACGCCTCCGACCAGGCACATCGCACCTGCCAGGAGATAGAGCCCCGTGTAGCCCCCGAGCAGGGCGAGAGCGATCGCTGCGATGGAAGGGGCCAGCGTGTTCGGCAGCAGGACGGCGAGGTTCATCAGGCCCATGTGGGTAGCGCGCTCCTGCTCGGTGGGGAGCACGGCGTTGACGAGGGCCTGGTCGATGGCTTGGTACACGCCCCAGCTGAGCCCCAGGATCACGGCACCGACGACGACCATCGTGAAGGAGCTGGTGAAGGCCAGCACCGCGCAGGCGACGGCCACCCCAGTGGCGGAGAACAGGATGAAGGGCTTGCGGGCGCCGAGCTTGTCGGAGAACCAGCCAGACCACAGAGCGGTGGCGACCACGCAGCCGGCGAACACAGCCGTGAGGATCAGCACGCCGAGCTCGGGGTCGTGGAAGCCGATGCGGTCGCGCAGGTAGTAGAGCAGGAAGAATAGCGCGATCGCCTGGGCCAGCATCAGCAGCAGGCGGGTGATGAACATCCAGTAGAAGTCCGGGGCGTCCTTCGGGTTGGGGACGACGCGCCGGGCAGCCGCGAGGCCCGTGGGTGCCGTTCCCGTGGCACCGGCTTTCGGTTGGTCAGCTGCGTGTTCAGCGCCGTGTGCGGGGCTGGCCGCCGGGCTTGTGTTCGGGCCCGCTTCCGGGTCGGCGGAGCCCGCCAGCCAGGGGAGTGGCTCCCGGTCGCGGCTGAGGAAGGGCACCGCCGTCGTCAGCAGCACGGCGATGACAGCGGCGTACGCCCAGGGGCGGGGGAGCGCGACGGAGAGCGCCGTGCCGAGCACGATGCCCAGGGTGTACGTCATACCCATCACGCCGGAGACGGTGCCGAACTGCCGCTCGGTGACCTGGTCGGGGACGATGGACTGCGTTGGCGTCACTGCCAGGGCGATGGCGAACTGGAAGACCATCCACGCCGCCAACAACAGGCCGTAACCCAAGGTGCGGGAGTCCCCGGGCAGCGTTGCGGTCCATCCCGCGACACCGAGTGCTACCGAGGCGATCGTGATGCCCGCGATGATCCACGGGGTGCGGCGGCCCAGCGAGGAGCGCGTCCGGTCGGAGAAGATCCCGGCGAGCGGGGAGGCGAGCAGGCTGACAAGCCCGCCGGCCGTCATTAGTAGCGCGAGCTGGCGTTCCTTATCCTCCGGGAACCACACCAGGATCTGGGCGGAGAGCAGAAGATTCGTCGGGGCTGCCCAGGCGATGTTCTGGCCGAGGTACATCAGGCCAAAGCGCGAGATCCATCCCCGGGAGACTTCTTGCTTGGGGCTTTGCACAACAGTCACGGGGAAAATCATAGTTTTCGCAGCAAACGTTTTTGGGCTTTTAAGAATCCCCGCCACTGGTCCGTGCGCTCAAAAACTGTGCGCTGACGTGGTAGAATGGTTGGGTCTATTCCAAGTAGAAAGGTTCACCAACTCCAGTGAGCGACGATACTAACGGTGGAGATAACCTGTTCGACCGCATCGAACCGATCGACTTGCAGAAGGAGATGCAGAACAGCTACATCGATTACGCCATGAGCGTGATCGTGGGCCGTGCCCTCCCGGAGGTTCGGGATGGCATGAAGCCGGTACACCGGCGCATTCTCTACGCCATGTTCGACAACGGCCACCGGCCGGAACGCGGATACGTCAAGTCCGCGAAGCCAGTGGCAGAGACCATGGGTAACTACCACCCCCACGGTGACTCCGCGATCTACGACACCCTCGTGCGCATGGCCCAGCCCTGGTCCATGCGCTACCCGCTCGTCGACGGGCAGGGTAACTTCGGCTCCCGCGGTAACGACGGTGCTGCAGCAATGCGTTATACCGAGTGCCGCCTCACCCCGCTGGCGATGGAGATGGTCCGCGACATCCGCGAGGACACCGTCATCTTCCAGCCGAACTACGACGGCAAGACCTCCGAGCCGACCGTCCTGCCCTCCCGTGTTCCGAACCTGCTGATGAACGGTTCCGGCGGCATCGCCGTCGGCATGGCGACCAACATCCCGCCGCACAACCTCAACGAGCTCGCGGACGCCATCTACTGGCTCCTGGAGAACCCGGAAGCCGAGGAAGCAGAGGCCCTCGAGGCCTGCATGGGCTTCGTGAAGGGCCCGGACTTCCCGACCGCCGGCCTCATCGTCGGCGAGAAGGGCATCGACGACGCCTACCGCACCGGCCGCGGCTCCATCCGCATGCGCGGCAAGGCCGAGATCGAGGAAGAGGGCTCCCGCCAGGTCATCGTCATCACCGAGCTGCCGTACCAGGTCAACCCCGATAACCTGGTCAGCTCCATCGCCGAGCAGGTCCGCGACGGCAAGCTCAAGGGCATCTCCAAGATCGACGACGAGTCCTCCGACCGCGTCGGCCTGCGCATCGTCGTCACCCTGAAGCGCGACGCCGTGCCGCGCGTGGTGCTGAACAACCTCTACAAGCACTCGCAGCTGCAGACCAGCTTCGGTGCGAACATGCTGTCCATCGTCGACGGCGTGCCACGCACCCTCCGCCTGGACCAGATGCTCTCGCTGTACGTCAAGCACCAGATCGACGTCATCGTCCGACGCACCCAGTTCCGCCTCCGCAAGGCCGAGGAAGACGCTCACATCCTGCGCGGCCTGGTCAAGGCACTGGACGCATTGGACGAGGTCATCGCCCTGATCCGCAACTCCGCGACCGTGGATATCGCGCGCGAGGGCCTGATGGACCTGCTGACCGTCGACGAGATCCAGGCCAACGCCATCCTCGCGATGCAGCTGCGCCGCCTGGCAGCCCTGGAGCGCCAGAAGATCATCGACCAGCTGGCCGAGCTCGAGCGCATCATCGCAGACCTCGAGGACATCCTCGCGAAGCCGGAGCGCCAGCGCGCCATCGTCCGCGATGAGCTCGCCGAGATCGTCGAGAAGTACGGCGACGAGCGCCGCACCCAGATCGTCTCCGCCACCGGCGACGTCTCTGAAGAGGACCTCATCGCCCGCGAGAACGTCGTCGTGACCATCACCTCGACCGGCTACGCGAAGCGCACGAAGGTGGACAGCTACCGCAACCAGCGACGCGGCGGCAAGGGCGTGCGCGGTGCCGAACTGCGGCAGGACGACGTCGTCCGCCACTTCTTCGTCTGCTCCACGCACGACACCGTCCTGTTCTTCACGAACATGGGCCGGATGTACCGCCTGAAGACCTACGAGCTGCCGGAAGCGACCCGCACCGCACGCGGCCAGCACGTCGCCAACCTGCTGGAATTCCAGCCTGGCGAGCAGATCGCGCAGGTCATTCAGATCCAGTCCTTCGAGGACGCCCCGTACCTGGTGCTCGCCACCGCGCAGGGCCGCGTGAAGAAGTCCCGCCTCACGGACTACGCCACCACCCGTTCCTCCGGCCTGATCGCCATCAACCTCAACGAGGGCGACAAGCTGATCGGCGCGCAGCTGTGCTCCGCCGAGGATGACCTGCTGCTCGTCTCCGAGGAAGGCCAGGCCATGCGCTTCACCGCCGACGACGAGACGCTGCGCCCAATGGGCCGCGCCACCGCCGGTGTGTACGGCATGCGCTTCCGCGGTGAGGACCAGCTGCTGGCCATGACGGTCGTGCAGGAAGACTCCGCGCTGTTCGTCGCCACCTCCGGTGGTTACGGTAAGCGCACCCCGATGGAGGAATACCCGGCGAAGGGCCGTGGCGGCCTGGGTGTTGTGGCCTTCAAGTACCAGAAGTCCCGCGGCAAGCTGATCGGCGCGCTGACGGTCACCGAGGATGACGAGATCCTCGCGATGACCAGCGCCGGTGGCGTGATCCGCACCGAGGTCAACCAGATCCGCGAGACCGGCCGCTCCACCATGGGCGTGCGCCTGGTCGACCTGGATAAGGGCGTTGAGCTCGTCGCCGTCGACCGCAACGTCGAGGAAGAGGCGGAAGAAGAGGTCGCCCAGGTCGAGTCGAAGCCGAAGGACGCTAAGAAGTGACCCCCGAGGGCACTGAGAAAGTGACCTCGGAGGCTAGCGACCAGGCGGCTGACGCGGTCGAGAAGGATTCGGCACCGGCCAAGGACACGGCCGGGGCTGAGAAGACGGCGGCCGAGACTACGGTGACCGGAAAGGCGGCGTCGGAGAACGCGACGTCCTGGAAGGCGCGGGCTCCGCGCGGACGGGAACTGACGCTGACGTCCATCGACGTGCGCTCCGCCGGCCGGCTCGGCCTGGCGGCTGGCTGCGTCACCTTCGTGGTGTGGGTGCTGGCCTGGATGCTTCTGTGGCTCGTGCTGGCGGTGGCTGGCGTGTGGGGCCGCATGAACACCCTGCTCGCCGACATCGCTGGCTTCGGCGGGATCTCCGGCTGGGGCGTGCTGGGCGCGGTGGCGCTCGTCGGCGTTCTGGAGTTCTTCGTCGTCTGGGGCATCGTGCCGCTGACTGCGTTGGTGTACAACGCGGCGGCGGACGTCCTCGGTGGGCTGAAGCTGCGCGTCGCGGGCGCGGAGGACGCAGCGGCCGTCCCGGACAACTCGACCGCGCCGAAGACGTCGAAAGCATCGGAAGGGGCCTAGCTCAAGGGCCTGCGTTCCGGCGGAAGAAAACTTCATAAAACAGGGACTGACCTGGCGATTTGGTTTATATCGCATCGCATGGATACACTAGTCCCTGTTCGAAGGGCCTATAGCTCAGGCGGTTAGAGCGCATCGCTGATAACGATGAGGTCGGTGGTTCGAGTCCACCTAGGCCCACCATTCGAACACACTTCGAATGAAGTTCGGGGCATTAGCTCAATTGGTAGAGCATCTGCTTTGCAAGCAGAAGGTCAGGAGTTCGATTCTCCTATGCTCCACAGCACGAACCCCAGGTCGCAAGGCC
Organism: Corynebacterium sp. MSK039; assembly: GCF_030232315.1. Taxonomy (NCBI): domain Bacteria; kingdom Bacillati; phylum Actinomycetota; class Actinomycetes; order Mycobacteriales; family Corynebacteriaceae; genus Corynebacterium; species Corynebacterium sp. MSK039. Next base: position 122 of record NZ_JASPJL010000008.1, on the reverse strand, counting down.
TGGGGTTCCTTTGCGTCTGGGGGATGATGGAGGGGTGAGGGTGGCGGGTTAAGGGTCAAAAAGTGTGTCTGGCCCGGCGTGTCGTGGGGGTTAGATTTGGCCTTTTTGGATGCCGATTGAGT
>NZ_JASPJL010000007.1:0-122094 GCF_030232315.1 Corynebacterium sp. MSK039 | reverse complement strand
CCACCCTGACCCGAAACGAGAACCAAGCCGACCACGAAACAGGACGACCAGCCCTCTACGACAACGCTATCGACACCGACTACACCCACTCAATCGGCATCCAAAAAGGCCAAATCTAACCCCCACGACACGCCGGGCCAGACACACTTTTTGACCCTTAACCCCCTAACGCCCTGACACGCTAAGCGGAAAAATGGTGGACTCAAGCCCCCACATTTGGCACGAATCTGGCACGACTTGGCGCGGAGGAGAGGGCACCTCATCGCCGCTGCATGATCGGACGGGTGAACCGAAATTGCGTGATTTCCGCTTGGCCGAAACTCGCCTGGTGGGGGCGACCTTGGCCAAAACTAGGTGGGGGTGTGGTGACACGGAAAATCAAGACCCTATAAACTTGGTCGATGTCCAACGCTGACTGGCGACACAGGCCGTCAGCAACCATGAATACACAGGAGAGTGCACTCGTGAAGAGCTCTGTTGAAAAGCTCAGCGCTACCCGCACCAAGATCACCGTCGAGGTACCCTTCGACGAGCTCAAGCCGGAGTTCGACAAGGCGTATGCCTCCCTGAGCCAGCAGGTCAGCATCCCTGGCTTCCGCAAGGGCAAGGTCCCGGCGAAGATCATCGAGACCCGTCTCGGCCGCGGCGTGGTCCTCGACCAGGTGATCAACGAAATGCTGCCGTCCCGCTACAGCCAGGCTGTCGAGGAGCACGACGTCAAGGCTCTCGGCCAGCCGGAGATCGACATCACCGAGCTGAAGGACGGCGAGTCCGTCACCTTCACCGCCGAGGTCGACGTCCGTCCGGAGATCGAGGTCCCAGACTTCTCCGACATCTCCGTTGAGGTCGACGCCATCAAGGCCGACGACGAGGCCGTCGAGGGCGAGCTGAAGAACCTGCAGGCTCGCTTCGGCACCCTGAAGTCCGTCGACCGCAAGGTCAAGAAGGGCGACTTCGTCTCCATCGACCTGTCCGCCACCGTTGACGGCGAGACCGTGGACGAGGCCACCACCGAGGGCCTGTCCCACGAGGTCGGTAACGACTCCCTCATCGAGGGCCTGGACGACGCCCTGGTCGGCATGAAGGCCGGCGAGGAGTCCACCTTCACCTCCAAGCTGGTTGCCGGCGAGCACGCCGACGAAGAGGCAGAGGTCACCGTCAAGGTCGGCTCCGTCAAGGAGCGCGAGCTGCCGGAGCTGGACGACGACTTCGCACAGCTGGCATCCGAGTTCGACACCCTGGACGAGCTCAAGGACTCCCTGGCAACCCAGGTCGAGGAGCAGCTGAAGAACGGCCAGGCCGGCCAGATCCGCGACAAGGTCCTCGAGGCTGCGCTGGAAAAGGTCGAGGTTCCACTGCCGCAGTCCGTGGTTGACGAGCAGGTGCAGGGCCAGATCCAGCAGCTCATCGGCCAGTTCGGTGGCGATGAGAAGGTCTTCGAGCAGATGCTCGCAGCCCAGGACATCACCCGCGAGAAGTTCGAGGAAGATGCCCGCGAGGCCGCCGAGGGCTCCGTCCGCACCCAGCTGTTCCTGGACGCCCTGGCTGACGTCGAGCAGCCGGAGGTCTCCCAGGAGGAGCTGATGGACCACATCGGCTTCACCGCTGCCCAGTACGGCATGGACCCGAACCAGTTCATCATGCAGCTGCAGCAGGCTGGTCAGATCGGCAGCCTGTTCGCCGACGTCCGCCGCGGCAAGGCTCTGGCGATCAACATCTCCAAGAGCTCCGTGAAGGACTCCGAGGGCAACGAGATCGACCCGAAGCAGTTCTTCGGCACCGAGGAGGAGTCCGAGAAGGCCGAGGAGGCCAAGAAGGACGAGAAGCCGAAGAAGGCCGCTAAGAAGTCTTCCGCGAAGAAGACCACCAAGAAGGCTGCTAAGAAGTCCACGGCGAAGAAGACGACCAAGAAGTCGACCGCCAAGAAGTCCACGGCGAAGAAGACCACCAAGAAGTCGACCACCAAGAAGTCGACCGCCAAGAAGACGACCAAGAAGGCCGCAGCGAAGAAGACCACGAAGAAGGCTGCAGCCAAGAAGAGCGAGGACAAGTAAACCTCGCGCACGCTAGCCACCCGGCCTGCCTCGCCTGACTCGGTTCGGTGAGCGCCGGTGGCGTCGTGACACTAAAGCAACGGCTTTGACCGACCGCTTTGACCCAGCACCCCTGGAGGAATACTCCGGGGGTGCTGTGCGCTTAAAGCGAACAGGGGCTTTTCATCGGGCACGACCCGAGGGTTAGTCGCTACTGTGGAAGCCACAAAGAATAAACCAATGAACGAAAAGGGGCACAATGAGCAGTCTTTCGAGCAGCCTCATGTCCGCCGACACGGCTGGGATGAACCTCAACGACTCGGTCTTCGAGCGTCTGCTGCGCGAGCGCATCATCTTCCTGGGTAGCCAGGTCGACGACGAAATCGCGAACAAGCTCTGCGCTCAGATCCTGCTGCTGGCAGCCGAGGACCCGGAGAAGGACATCTCCCTGTACATCAACTCGCCAGGTGGCTCCGTCACCGCGGGTATGGCCATCTTCGACACCATGCAGTACGCGCCCTGCGACATCGCCACCTACGGCATGGGCCTGGCCGCATCCATGGGCCAGTTCCTGCTCTCCGCGGGCACGAAGGGCAAGCGCTACGCTCTGCCGCACGCCCGCATCATGATGCACCAGCCTTCCGCCGGCGTGGGCGGCACCGCGGCCGACATCGCCATCCAGGCGGAGCAGTTTGCACACACCAAGCGTGAAATGGCGGAGCTGATCGCTGGCTTCACCGGCCAGACCGTCGAGCAGATTACGAAGGACTCCGACCGCGACCGCTGGTTCACCGCCGAGCAGGCCAAGGACTACGGCTTCGTCGACCACGTCATCAGCTCTGCGAAGGAGAAGTAAAGAATGAAGATGCCAGAATCGCGCTACATCCTGCCATCCTTCGTTGAGCACTCCAGCTACGGGGCGAAGGAATCCAACCCGTACAACAAGCTCTTCGAAGAGCGGATCATCTTCCTGGGCACCCAGGTGGACGACGCCGCGGCCAACGACATCATGGCCCAGCTGCTCGTCCTGGAGGGGCTCGACCCGGACCGCGACATCACGATGTACATCAACTCGCCTGGTGGTTCCTTCACCAGCCTGATGGCCATCTACGACACGATGCAGTACGTCCGCCCGGACGTGCAGACCGTCTGCCTCGGCCAGGCAGCCTCTGCCGCCGCCGTGCTGCTCGCCGCGGGTACCCCGGGCAAGCGCGCCGCGCTCCCGAACGCCCGCGTGCTGATCCACCAGCCGGCCTCCGGCGGCGTGCAGGGCCAGGTCTCCGACCTGGAGATCCAGGCCAACGAGATCGAGCGCATGCGCCAGCTGATGGAGACCACCCTGGCGCGCCACACCGGTAAGTCCGCGGAGCAGATCCGCATCGACACCGACCGCGACAAGATCCTGGACGCCGAGGCCGCTAAGGAATACGGCATCATCGACCAGGTCTTCGAGTACCGGAAGCTCTCCGCTCAGGAGTAGCGGTCGATAGTTTCCGTGAGGCCCGGCTTCACGGCTCCCGCGACCGGGGCTGGTGATCCCAGCCCCTCAAGCCCCGCAGTGTTGCTCAGTCAGCGCAGCGGGGTTTTTGGGTAGTGTTGGATACCCCGCCGTAGCACCACCAATTTCTCAGAAAGACTGGTTCTCACAGATGCAAGAAAGCGCAGAGCTGCTGAAGTGCTCGTTTTGCGGCAAGAGCCAAAAACAAGTCCGCAAACTCATCGCTGGCCCCGGGGTCTACATCTGCGATGAATGCATTGAACTCTGCAACGAGATCATCGAGGAAGAGCTGGTAGCCACCAGCGCGCAGGAGCCACAGGGCAAGCTGCCGACCCCGTCCGAGATTTCCGCTTTCCTGGACAAGTACGTCATCGGCCAGGATGAAGCGAAGCGCACCCTCGCGGTGGCTGTCTACAACCACTACAAGCGCATCCAGGTTGAAGAGGCCAACGCGCTGGCCCGCCGCAACGACGACGAGGTCGAGCTCTCTAAGTCCAATATCCTCATGCTGGGGCCCACCGGCTCCGGTAAGACGTACCTGGCGCAGTCCCTGGCACGCATGTTGGACGTCCCCTTCGCCATCGCGGACGCGACCTCGCTGACCGAGGCCGGTTACGTGGGCGAGGACGTCGAGAACATCCTGCTGAAGCTGCTGCAGAGCGCCGACTTCGACGTCGAGAAGGCACAGCGCGGCATCATCTACATCGACGAGGTGGACAAGATCGGCCGGAAGTCCGAGAACCCGTCGATCACGCGCGACGTCTCCGGCGAGGGCGTGCAGCAGGCGTTGCTGAAGATCCTGGAGGGTACGGTCGCTGCCGTCCCGCCGCAGGGTGGGCGCAAGCACCCGAACCAGGAATTCATCCAGTTCGACACGAAGAACGTGCTCTTCATCGTCGCGGGTGCGTTCGCGGGCCTGGAGAAGGTTATCGAGGATCGCCGCGGCAAGAAGGGCCTGGGCTTCGGTGCGGAGGTCACCTCCAAGAACGACCAGGTCAAGGACCCGTTCCAGTATGTGGAGCCGGAGGACTTGGTGAAGTTCGGGCTGATCCCAGAGGTCATTGGCCGCCTGCCGGTGGTTACCCACGTCGGACACCTGGACGAGGACGCGCTGGTGCAGGTGCTCACCGAGCCGAAGAACGCCCTGGTGCGCCAGTACCAGCGTCTGTTTGAGATGGACAACGTGCAGCTGGCATTCGAGGACGGCGCGCTGCGCGAGGTTGCTCGCCAGGCGCTCGCGCGGGAGACCGGCGCGCGCGGGTTGCGCTCCATCATGGAGCGGATCCTGCTGCCGATCATGTACTCCATCCCCGAGGAGGAGGACATTGCCGAGGTGTTGATCACCGAGGCTGCCGCGAAGGGTGAATCCGAGCCGACCCGCCTGACCCACGAGGAGGTCGCCGAGCGGGATAAGCGCTCCGCTTAGGCGGGGCGCAAATGGGGGAGCAAGGCGACTAGGGGCGCGGTCTACTAGGGGGAGTGAACCGCGCCCCACACTTGCGCCGCGCGGGGGCGGGCGGTCGGTTGGCGGAGGTTTACTCCTGCCAGAACTCCTCGGAGTCGTAGAGGCTCGCGGCAACCGACTCGCCCACAATCTCGGAGGGGGAGGAGTGGGTATAGGAATTATCCTGCCTGGTCCGCATCGGCGTGGTGAGGAAGGCGACGACGGCGTCGCAGGCAAGTTCGGTGACACCGGACTCGTTGTGCGCCTCGCGGACGTCCATCCCGTAGAGCGCGTAGAAGGTGTTGCGGTGCAGTGTGGCGAAACCGGATAGCCCCAGGATGAGGATGTAGACGTCCTCCGCGGACACTCCGGTGCGGAAGGCGCCGAGGTCGTGGCCGCGCAGGAGAGCACGGTCGATCTGGAGAATGACGGGGGACTGCTCGAGCACGTCGATACGGTTTGGCACGTCGGCCCGGTTGTAGAGGTTCTCCGCGGCGATCAGGCGCATGGAGTCCGGATTGCGCTGCGCCCGGGCGAGCGTTTCGCGCACGAGGCGCCGCACTGCCTGCACCGGGGTGAGGCTGGCGATGTCGTCCTCGAACTTCTTCGGTTCAGCCGGCCAGAGGGTTGCCAGTGCGTAGCGCAGGGCCTCCTCGTAGAGGTCTTGGTTATTGCTCAGCAGGGCGTGCTTGGCGGGGAGGTTACCGGCGCGTTGGATCGCCACCAGCTGGGCCTTCGGGATATCCGTCCCGTATTCCACGGCGATCGGCAGGGCGCACTCCATCGCTCGGGCGTAGTCGACCGGGTCGAGGTCGTACCGGTGCGCCGAGTGAGGAAGATGGCGAGCTGAGTCGTCGGTCATTGTTCCTCTCCAGTCAAAACTTTCTCTCCTCATCGTAATGACTGTTCGCGGGTAGGCTGGGGTCGGAAAGATCAATTGGGGGATATCGCCCCCGGTTGGTGCCCCCGATCCTGATTAAAGGCGGTTTCACTCATGGTTGATAACACTTCGCAGAACACCTCCGATGCCTTGAACGTGGCGGTCACCGGCGCAGCGGGACAGATCGCGTACTCCCTGCTGTTCCGTCTGGCGGCAGGCGAGATCTCCCCGGGGCGGAAGGTGAACCTCCGCCTCATCGAGATCGAGCCCGCCAAGCGCGCCGCGGAGGGCGTGACCATGGAGCTGAAGGACGCCGCGTTCCCGCTGCTCGGGGACGTCACCGTCCACACCGACGCCAGGGAGGGCTTCCAGGACGCCGACGTCGTCTTCCTGGTTGGTGCGAAGCCGCGCCAGAAGGGGCAGGAGCGCGCGGATCTGCTCGCTGCAAACGGTGCGATCTTCGGCCCGCAGGGTGAGGCGCTGGGTGAGGTCGCCCCGAACGCCCGCGTGCTGGTGGTCGGCAACCCGGCGAACACCAACGCCGCTATCCTCGCCGCCCACGCCAAGTCCGTCGCGCCGAACCGCATCACCGCAATGATGCGCCTGGATCACAACCGCGCGCTGTCCCAGGCCGCCGACCGCCTGGACGTCCCGGTGTCCGAGCTATCCGGCATGGTTGTGTGGGGCAATCACTCGGCCTCCCAGTTCCCGGATGCTACCGCCCTGCGCGCGGGCGGCGAGCCGGTCTTCGAGAAGCTGGGCGCGGAGTGGGTCAGCGAGGAGTTCATCCCGCGCGTGGCCAAGCGTGGTGCTGAGATCATCGAGGTTCGTGGTCACTCCTCTGCAGCTTCCGCGGCGTCCGCTGCCATCGACCACATGCGGGATTGGCTGCTCGGCACCGAGGGCGACGAGTGGGTCTCCGTCGCGCTGCCTTCCGACGGTTCCTACGGTGTTCCGGAGGGGCTGGTCTTCGGCTTCCCGTGCCGCAGTGTGAACGGCGAGTGGGAGATCGTCCAGGGCTTGGAGCTGGGTGAGGAGCAGAAGAAGCGCATCGCCCGCACCCAGCAAGAGCTGGAAGAGGAGCTGGCCGCGGTGCGCGAGGCCGGCTTCATCGACTAGCCACACACTGCTGTTCCGGCTGGTGGCTCGGGTTAGCCGACGAGCTGCCAGCCGTGTCCGCCCCGTCTACTACACTGGGATGAGTTCAACAGAATTTGTCCCCGAGTAAGTGATCAGGGTGCGATGACCAGCAATACTCCTGCAACGTCCCAGGGTGTCCAGCGCGGCGAGGATCGTTCGCAGCTGCTGCCCAATCAGTGGAACCCATCCGATGTGGAATCGGAGCTCTACGAAGGCTGGGTTTCGGCCGGCTACTTCAAGGCCGACGCGACGAGCGATAAGCCGCCGTTCTCCATCGTCCTGCCGCCGCCGAACGTCACCGGTCGGCTGCACATGGGCCACGCGCTGGATCACACTCTGATCGACGCGATGTCCCGCCGCCGTCGCATGCAGGGCTACGAGGTCCTGTGGCTGCCGGGCTCCGACCACGCAGGTATCGCCACCCAGACCCGCGTGGAATCCGACCTGAAGAAGCGCGAATCTAAGGACCGCTTTGATTACGGCCGCGAGGAGTTCGTCGAGCGCGTCTGGGAGTGGAAGGACGAATACGGTGGCCTGATCCAACAGCAGATGCGCGCCATCGGCGACTCGGTGGACTGGTCCCGCGAGCGCTTCACCCTGGACGAGGGGCTGTCCCGCGCCGTCCAGACCATCTTCAAGGCCCTGTTCGACCAGGGCATGATCTACCAGGCCAACCGGATGGTCAACTGGTCGCCGGTGCTGCAGACCGCCATCTCCGACATCGAGGTCAACTACGAGGACGTCGAGGGCGAGCTGGTCAGCCTCCGTTACGGTTCCCTTAACGACGACGAGCCCCACGTCATCGTCGCGACCACCCGTGTGGAAACGATGCTGGGCGACGTGGCCGTCGCGGTGCACCCGGAGGACGAGCGCTACGCCGACCTCGTCGGCACCACGCTGCCGCACCCATTCCTGCCGGACCGCGAGATGGTCATCATCGCGGATGACTACGTGGACCCGGAGTTCGGCACCGGTGCGGTGAAGATCACCCCGGCGCACGACCCGAACGACTTCGCGATGGGGCAGCGCCACGACCTGCCGATGCCGGTGGTGCTCGACGAGACCGGCCACGTGTCCGGCACCGGCACGCAGTTCGACGGCATGGACCGCTTCGAGGCCCGCGAGAAGATCCGCTTGGCCCTCGAGGAGCAGGGCCGCGTCGTGGCCCGCAAGCACCCCTACGTGCACTCCGTCGGCCACTCCGAGCGCTCCGGCGAGCCGATCGAGCCGCGGCTTTCCCTGCAGTGGTGGGTGGATGTGAAGAAGCTGGCGAAGATGTCCGGCGACGCCGTCCGTGAGGGCGATACGACCATCTACCCGGCCTCCCAGGAACCGCGCTGGTTCGACTGGGTGGACAACATGCACGACTGGACCATCTCCCGCCAGCTGTGGTGGGGTCACCGCATCCCGATCTGGTACGGGCCGGATGGCGAGGTCGTGTGCTGCGGCCCGGATGATGAGCCGCCGACAGGCGAGGGCTGGCGCCAGGACGAGGACGTGCTGGACACCTGGTTCAGCTCCGCTTTGTGGCCGTTCTCCACGATGGGCTGGCCGGAGAACACCCCGGACCTGCAGAAGTTCTACCCAACCTCCGTGCTGGTCACCGGCTACGACATTCTGTTCTTCTGGGTCGCCCGCATGATGATGTTCGCCACCTTCGCGGACACGCTCGAGGGCTCCCCGCTGCACGGCAAGGCCAATGGCGAGGACCAGGCCGCTCGCGATGGCCGCCCGCAGGTGCCGTTCAAGGATGTCTTCCTCCACGGCCTCGTCCGTGACGAGCACGGCCGCAAGATGTCCAAGTCCCTGGGCAACGGCATCGATCCGATGGACTGGGTGCGCGACTACGGCGCTGACGCGCTGCGCTTCACCCTGGCTCGTGGTGCCAACCCTGGTGCGGACCTGCCGGTTGGCGAACACTCCGCGCAGTCTTCCCGTAACTTCGCGACGAAGCTGTACAACGCCACCAAGTTCGCGCTCATGAACGGCGCTCAGATCGGCGAGCTGCCGCGGCGCGAGGAGCTGACCGACGCGGACCGCTGGATTCTCGACCGGCTGGAGGCCACCCGCGCCCTCGTCGACGATGCCCTGGAGCGCTACGAGTTCTCCCTGGCTAACGAGAACCTCTACAAGTTCGCCTGGGGCGAGTTCTGCGATTGGTACCTGGAGATCGCGAAGGTACAGATCCCGCGTGACTGGGAATCCGCCACCGAGGAGGAGTACGTCCGTGGCGTGAATACCCAGGTGGTGCTCGGCCGCGTCCTCGACGCGGTGCTGCGCCTGCTGCACCCGGCGATGCCTTTCGTCACGGAGACCCTGTGGACCGCCCTGACCAAGGACGTCGAGGGCTACCCGGAGTCCCTGGTCATCGCCGAGTGGCCGGACCAGTCCATGACCAATAACGGCGCCGAGCCAGACGAGCTGGCCGCCCGCCGCATGGCTGACCTGGAGAAGCTGGTCACCGAGCTGCGTCGCTTCCGTGCGGACCAGGGTGTCAAGCCGAAGCAGCGTGTCCCGGGCCGACTGGACTTCGCCGCCGTCGACCTCGAGGAAGAAGAGGCAGCCATCCGCTCCCTGGCCCGACTTGAGGAGCCGGGGGATGACTGGGAGACCACCGCCTCCATTGAGCTGCGCCTCAGCCAGGCCACGATCACCGTCGAACTGGATACCTCCGACGCCGTGGATATTGAGGCCGAGCGCAAGCGCCTGGAAAAGGATCTCGCCAACGCTCAGAAGGAGCTGGACAACGCAGCGAAGAAGCTCAGCAACGAGAACTTCTTGAACAAGGCTCCGGAGCACGTCGTGGCGGATATTAAGGAACGCCAGGTCGTGGCCCAGGAGGAGTTTGACCGCATCACCCGCCGTCTGGAGGGGCTGCCAAAGAAATGACCGATTCGACGGATCGTGACTTGAACACCGCGCCGGGCGAGGACCAGGGCCAAGGCCAGGCCGGGGACACCGGTGCCGTTGAGCTGACCGGCCAGGAGGAGGCCGTTGCCGGGCCCGCCGTCGGGGGAGTGCGCCTCGACGAGCACGGCTTGGCGCTTCCTATCGATGCCGCCGGCACGAAGCCCGGTGAGGAGGATGGTCAGCTAAGCGGCGACGATGCGCTGCCGCCTCGGCCCATCACTGAGGAGGATCTGGCAGACCTCGCCGCGGTCGAAGCCGAGCTGAATCAGCGCTGGCCGGAGACGAAGATCGACCCCTCCCTGGAACGCATCGAGATGCTCATGGACCTGCTGGGCAACCCGGAGCGCTCCTTTGCCACCATCCAGGTCGCTGGCACCAACGGCAAGACCTCCGTGGTGCGGATGATCGAGTCCTTGCTGCGGGCATTCCACCGTCGCACAGGGCGAACGACCTCCCCGCACTTGCAGCTGGTCACCGAGCGTATCGCCGTTGACGGCGAGCCGATCCACCCGCAGGATTACATCCGCATGTGGCGGGAGATCCAGCCGATGGTGGAGATGGTGGATGCGAAGTCCACCGCCGAGGGCGGCCCGCAGATGAGCAAGTTTGAGGTGCTGGTCGCGCTCGCGTACAGCGCTTTTGCGGACGCTCCGGTGGACGTAGCCGTCATCGAAACCGGCATGGGCGGAACTTGGGATGCGACGAATGTCGTGAACTCCGACGTTTCCGTGATTACGCCCATCGGCATGGACCACACGGACTTCCTCGGCGATACCCTCACCGAGATCGCTGGCGAGAAGGCAGGCATCATCAAGTCCCGCTGGGATCGCGAGGATCTGCTCACTCCGCCGGAGAATATCGCGATCATCTCCGAGCAGGAGCCCGAGGCGATGCGCGTGCTGCTGGAGCGTGCGGTCGAGGTCGACGCCGCGGTCGCTCGCGCCGGAGCCGAGTTCGGCGCCGTGGAATCCACCGTCGCAGTCGGTGGCCAGCGTCTGACGATCAAGGGACTGGCCGGGACCTACGACGACATCTTCCTGCCGCTGTCCGGCGAACACCAGGCCCGCAATGCCGCCACCGCCCTGGCCGCGGTGGAGGCCTTCTTCGGAGCTGGCGGCGACCGCCAGCTGGACGTCGATAAGGTGCGCGAGGGCTTCGCTACCGTGACATCTCCCGGCCGGTTGGAGCGTGTGCGCGCCACCCCGAGCGTGTTCATCGACGCCTCCCACAACCCGCACGGTGCGGCAGCCTTGGCCAAGGCCGTGGACCGGGACTTCGACTTCCGCCGCCTCATCGGCGTGGTCGCGGTCCTGGGGGACAAGGACGCCCGCGGCATCCTCGCCGCGCTTGAGCCTGTCCTCGACGACGTCGTTATCACGGAGGTGCAGTCCCCGCGCGCGCTGCCGGTGGACGTGCTCGCCGAGTATGCCCGGGATGCCTTCGGGGAGGAGCGGGTCCACGTCGCCGAGCAGCTCCCGACTGCGGTGGAGACCGCCATCCAGTTGGCTGAGGACGATAGCGATGGCATGCTGGCCGGGGCCGGAGTGCTGGTCACCGGCTCGGTGGTCACCGCAGGTGAGGCGCGAACGCTGTTCGCCAAGAAGCCCGAGTAGAACGCTCGAGTACACAGGAGGAGTGGAAGCAGATGGCGCGCAAGCCGGCTGAAGAACTGGAGATGGGCCCCCTCGGTCCCGGGCATGCCCCAGCTAATGACCCGATGAAGGGCATTCGCGGAGTCATGGCGGGCACCCTGGTCCTGGAGGGAATCGTCATGTTGCTGGGGCTGACCGTGGTCGGCCGCGTGGATTCGGGGCTGGGTCCTGTCTGGTTGCAGTTCGGCTACGTCCTGGCCGTGGCGGTGCTGATGTTTGCGGCGGCCTTCATGCAGAAGGCTCCGGCGGCGGACAAGATCAACTGGGGTCTGCAGGTCCTGGCTCTGATCGGGGTTTTCGCCAACCTGGTGATCGGTGTGATGGCTCTGATCTTCATCGGCGTGTGGTGGTACATCTACCACCTTCGCAAGGTGGTTCAGGAGCGCATGCGGCGCGGCCTGCTGCCGAGCCAGCACGTCTAACTTGCTCCGCGAGCGCCATTGAGCGTGAAGCCTCCCCACCAGCCCAACGTCGGGCGGGTCGGGGAGGCTTAGGTTTTATGGCGTGTGCAGCGCGGCCCTGCTAGCTCTCGAAGGGGACCTTCGCCAGCTCGCGGCGCAGGATCTTGCCGGTTGCGTTTTTCGGGATGGCATCGACGAACTCCACGGCGCGGATCTTCTTGTATGGGGTCACACGGTCAGCGACCCAGTCCATGAGTTCCTGTGCCCCCAGCTCGAAACCTTCGCGAGTTACGACGAACGCGCGCGGGATCTCTAGGCCATCGCGCTCCGCGCCGGCCTCGCCCTCGGGAACGTCTTCAGGGGTGTCGATATCCACCAGCCGGATTTCTGTGTCTGCCACCGGCTTGCCAACGCTGGAGTGATCGGCGTCGCCATGGAGGTTTAGGGCGACCGGCGGTGAGGCCTCTGTCATGCCCCATCCCTGCACGACCTTTGTATCGAGGCGTTCTTCGACCGCGCGCATAATCGGAGCGTCGATTGGCGCCGCAGAGGAAACCATGAGCTTCGAAGCGGAAAACCATGCCGGGTCGATTTCCGGGCTTTTGGCCATCGGAGGGGCGATGAACGTGAATTCGATCGCGCGTTCAGCGTGGGCACGCAGGAACTGTTCGATGTCGAACTTCGGCATGGTGAAGATGTGGTGGCGGTGTAGCAGCGGGCCGAGAAGCAGGACCGTCATGCCGTAGATATGGGAGAACGGCAGCACGCTCAGGGTGTTTGTGCGCGCTTCAATTCCGGAACGCTCAATCATTTCCCGGACATGCATCAAGTTGCTGGTGAGGTTCCGGTGGGTCAACTGCACGCCCTTCGGCAACCCGGTGGTGCCGGAAGAGAATGGGACAGCGGCAACCGAGTGAGGTTCGATGGTCACCTCGGAAGCTGGTTTCGGGGCGTCTTGCAGGGCCGCGAGCTCCATGGAGAAGATTTAACGTCGGTGTCGGGGTAGTCCAAACTCGGGTATGGGCTGGTGTAGATCTTGGAGGCCATGCCCGCCTCCTTCAGTGTTATGTGATCTGTGTCTCACCGATGGTGGTGCTCGTTTTCAAAATTATTTCGCTATTTGTGTTGCGCTAGCGAAAGAGATCAAAAGGCAAGGGGACACAGGGAGGTTCAGGGTGGGCGAGGGGCATAAGGATTCGCTATTCTTAGAGCATGACTGAACGCACTCTCATTCTCATTAAGCCGGACGGCGTTAAGAACGGCCACGTCGGAGAGATCATCTCCCGCATCGAGCGCAAGGGCCTGAAGCTCGTCGAGATGGACCTGCGCACCGCAGACCGCGCAACCGCAGAGAAGCACTACGAGGAGCACAAGGACAAGCCGTTCTTCGGCGAGCTCGTGGACTTCATCACCTCCGCACCGCTGGTCGCCGGCATCGTCGAGGGCGAGTCCGCCATCGCTGCTTGGCGTCAGCTGGCTGGCGGCACCCACCCGGTCGAGGCAGCCACCCCGGGCACCATCCGCGGTGACTTTGCACTGACCGTCGGCGAGAACGTCGTCCACGGCTCCGACTCCCCGGAGTCCGCTGAGCGCGAGATCGCTATCTGGTTCCCGAACCTCTAATACCTTTCACAGCACAACGTCCCGGCAGGCCCATGTGGGTTTGCCGGGACGTTTCCTTGTGCTGCAGGTCAGCGGTGCCGCTACTGGCTCGCTAGATCACCGGCGCCGCGGACGCTGTCCTGGTACGTCTGGCTGGCTTCCTCGGTCAGCGTCAGCCATTGGTCGGTGCTGCCGCGGTGGCGCACCTCGCGGATCCGCACCACCTGCCCGTGCGCATCGGCCTCGTTGAGAGCGGCCTTGACTTCGTGCTCGACAGCCCCGTCCGCGACCAGCTCCGCCACGAGTTCGCTTTCTAGGCGCTGATAGATGCCGGGCACGAGCTCATCGGCATGCATGAAGGCTACGATGGCATCCGGCCCCTCGAAGATCTTGTCGGACCCCACCGGTGCGGAAACATCGCCTGCATCGCCGAAGAGTTGCGGTGGTGTCGCGTAATGCGTTGGTTGGTGCGCCCCTGAAGTGAAGTACCACGCCATCCCCAGGCCCGTAGCGATCGCCACTGGAACAACAACCACCCATGGTGCCGTGGACTGCGCGATGCTCAGCGCCACGTAGGACGCGGAATAAGGGACAACGAAGCGCAGCACTTCGCGCCAGTTGAACTCGCTCCGCTGCAGCTTCACATCCGGCTTGAGAGGATCGTAATCGTTTCCTCGGTAGCCATGCCGGTTGAAGAACTTCGTATAGCCGAAGACCATCAGCCCCAGCAGGAAGGCGACTGCCACGAATCCCATCCACACGTGTGGGAGGGCGGAACAAGCGATGACGACGAGAGTCCACACAACGCCGAGGGTCCACCCGAGCATCGTGGAAGGTTGATTCTTCCCGTAGTGCTCTCGAAGCTGCTTTTCGCTGATCTGGAACATTCCATCAGGTTAGCAACCTCCCCACACACGACCTCTCGCGATGCCGGCTCCCTCATCGCGGGGGAAGTTATGACAAGATGGGGAACAGGATTTTCCTTACACCCGTACCCACAACGACGATGCGGTCAGGTCAGGGCTAATCCATCACACTTAAACATCGTTTGCGAGCACACCCCATTGCCAGGCCTCCTCTGAGGTACCCGGCCCGGTGTCGCTCGAGCGCCTGGCTGGCGCTGGCGGCCGTCGTTGCGACGGGACCGCTGCTGTTCTCGACCTTTTTCTTTAAGGACGCCGCCAGCTAGCGCGAGAAAATCTTTCAAGGAGAAACGTGGCTTTTACGCCGGAACCAGCGCTGATTGAATCGGCCGGAAAAATTAATACTGAAAACTTCGGTCGCCGGGTGCGCGTGCACTCGGTGGCCAAGGAACTGGGGATCACCAGCAAGGAGTTCCTCACCGTGCTGGGGGAGTTCGGGATCACCGGCAAGGTGGCCTCCTCGACGCTGTCGAACGAGGAGGCCACCGATGTGGTCTCTCGCCTGGCTGCCGGGGGAGGGGTAACCCAGTCTGAGCAGCCAGCGGCGAAGCGCGAGGCTGACGCAGCGGAGCCCGCTGCCGACAAGGTCGAGGCCAAGAAGCGTACTGCCAAAAAGGCGGGGGCCAAGAAGAGCGCCGCTAAGAAGGCAACGCCTAAGAAGACGACTGCTAAGAAGAGCACGAAGAAGACTGCTGCGAAGGAGGCTGCGCCTACGCAGGAGACTCCGGAGCAAGACACCTCTCCAGAGGCTGCTGAACAGCAGGAAGAGCAGAAGAAGGCAGAGCCTAAGAAGGGTGCTCGCAAGAGCACCCAAAAGAGCGCCGAAAAGAGTGCACAGCAGGCTGAGAAGAAGGGCGCTGCGAAGAAGTCGAGCACCAAGCGTGCCGCCACCAAGAAGACGGAAGCGAAGAAGGCCGAGGTAGACAACGCGCAGCCGCGCCAGGCCGCAGCGGAGCAACCAGCTCAGGCCGAGTCGCCGGCAGGCACCACCCCGGAGAGCCAGACTTCTACGGACGAGGCGACTCCGCAGCCCACTCGCCGCCGTGTGCGCCGAATCGTGCGCCGCGTGGGCAGCCGAGCCATCCAGCAGGACTCGGCAGCGGCGAAGACGGAGCTTTCGGACGAGGGGTCCAAGAAGCAGGAACCCTCGAAGAATTCCGAGGCCAAGAAGGCGGAGCCCAAGAAGAAGGAACAGAAGGCCCAGCAGCCCAACCCGGAGCCGCAGGGCGCAACCGAGGAGGCCATCACCGCCGACCAGCTGCACCCGGGTGAGCGCGAAGAGGCGGACATCGTCGACGAGCCGGTGCGCCTGAAGGGGTCCACCCGCCTGGAATCCAAGCGCCGCTGGCGGGAGGAGAACCGCGAGCGCGGCCGCCACAAGGCCATCAGCCGCTCCGAGTTCCTCGCGCGCCGGGAGTCCGTGCACCGCCAGATGATGGTGCGCGACGCCGAGCGCCACGACCACACCGGCCTGACGACCCAGGTGGGCGTCGTTGAGGATGGCCAGCTGGTCGAGCACTTCGTCACCAGCGACACCCAGCAGTCGATGGTCGGCAATATTTACCTGGGCCGGGTGCAGAATGTCCTGGCTTCCATGGAGGCGGCATTCATTGACATCGGCACCGGCCGCAACGCGGTGCTCTACGCCAGCGAGGTCAACTGGCATTCCCCGCACCTGCACTCCAAGTCCCGCCGCATTGACCAGGCGCTGCGCTCTGGCGACCAGGTCATGGTCCAGGTCATTAAGGACCCGGTCGGCCACAAGGGTGCCCGCCTGACCAATCGCATCAGCTTCGCAGGTCGCTACCTCGTGTACTTCCCGGGCGGTACCACCGCAGGCATTTCCCGCAAGCTGCCGGAGGCCGAGCGCAAGCGGCTGAAGGAGATCCTGCAGCGCGTCGTGCCGGGCCAGGGCGGGGCGATCATCCGCACCGCCGCGGAAAACGTAGCCGAGGAGCTCATCGAGGAGGACGTCAACCGCCTCCACAAGCAGTGGCTGAACATCGAGAAGACCGAGGCCAAGGAGCGCAAGTCCAAGGGCGCGAAGCCGGTGACGCTCTACGAAGAGCCGAACATGCTGATCACGGTCATCCGCGACCTGTTCAACGAGGACTTCTCCGAGCTGCTCGTCGAGGGCGATAAGTCCTGGCGCATGGTCCGCGATTACATGGGTCGCATGGCCCCGGAGCTGATGGATCGGGTGCACAAGTGGCACCCCGAGCAGCACGCCGACGAGGACGTTTTCGCCGCGCACCGTCTCGACGACCAGCTCGCCAAGGCGTTGAGCAGGAAGGTCTGGCTGCCCTCCGGTGGCCACCTGGTCATCGACCACACCGAGGCGATGACCGTCATCGACGTCAACACCGGCTCCTTCGTGGGCTCCGGCGGCAACCTCGAGGAAACAGTCACCGAGAATAACCTCGAGGCCGCCGAGGAGATCGTGCGCCAGATGCGGCTGCGCGATATCGGCGGCATGATCGTCGTCGACTTTATCGACATGGTGTTGGAGGAGAACCAGGACCTGGTGCTGCGCCGCCTCATCGAGTACTTGGGCCGCGACCGCACCCACCACAAGGTCAGCGAGGTCACCTCGCTGGGCCTGGTGCAGATCACCCGCAAGCGCCTGGGTGCTGGCCTGCTGGAGACCTTCTCCACCACCTGTGAGTGCTGCGACGGCCGCGGCGTGATCGTGCATCCCGACCCGGTCGAGCAGGACTTTAGCGAGGAGCCAGAGCGTCGCCGCCGTTCCTCCCGTGGCAATGGCCGCGGCCGTGGCGAGCGTGGCAGCAAGGAGCAGCGCAACGGTCAGGGCACGGAGCAGCGTCAGGGCGGACGCGGAGACCAGGGGTCCAAGAACCACGGCCGTGACGAGCAGCGTGACCAGCGCGGCAAGAACGCGACGCGCCACGAGGACAAGGGCTCCAAGTCCAAGGTCGCCAATGGCAAGGGGCGCGAGGATGCTCAGGACCACCGCAACTCCGAGGGGCAGGAACGCCGCTCCGGCAAGCAGCGCCAGGATTCGCAGGCAGGTTCTGAGTCCGCGGCAGATCTCGGCGGGGAGCAGAAGCAGGAGACGAGGACGTCGCGCCGGGGCGGTCGCCGTTCCGTTCAGCGCCGCACCAGCTCTTCTGTGAAGGACGCCACCGCCCGCACCGAGCAGGGGTCCGCGGAGAAGGAGCAGTCTGCCGACCGATCGGATGAGGCATCCCAGTCCGGCCAGGAGCGCGCTCCTCGCCGGGTGGTTCGCCGCATTGTGCGGCCCACGGCACCTAGCCAGCAGCGGGGTGGCGCCGCCCAGCGACGCTCTGCGGCGAATGCGGATGCCCCGGAGCTGAAGATTTCTTCTCGCGAGGACCGCGGTTCTGATCAGCGGGGTGAGCAGCAGAAGTCCGAGAGCGGCTCCCGTGGGGCGCGTCGCCGTGGCCGTCGCGTGGTCCGCTCTAAGCCAGCCGCTCGGCAGACTGGTGCCCGCCAGGCAGGCGAGCACAACTCCCACAAGAAGGGTCAGGGCGACCAGCCTTCCGGCCAGAAGCGAGGCTCCGAAGGCGATCGCCGCAACGCCGGGGCGCGACGCTCTGGGACCCGGGGTGCTGGGAAATACGGCGCCAATACCTACGAGGAGGCGGTGAAGGAGTTCGAGAACTCCCCACGCCGTCGCCGTCGTACGCGTGGTAACTCCGTCTCGGATCGCCGCCCGCAGCCGGAGGACTTCGGCCAGCAGCCCGAGGCTGCCCAGCCCAAGGGCGAGCAGAAGCGGGAAAACCAGAGCGCCGGGAAGTCCGGGCAATCGGCGAAGGGGGAGACCCAGGGTCGGGCGCGCGGTCGGCGTCGCCGGGTGGTGCGCAGCAGCCCGCGACGCTAGCCTCACGGTTGCGCTAGCGCCACGGCTGCCCGCTTACCCCGCGGCTGTGCATCAGCCACCTCTGTGTGTCCCACCGCGGGCGGGGAGGGGGGCGTGTGCCGGTTTCGCCACATTAGTCCCACCCTTCACAGCCAGGCGGTTGAGCCGGGCGCTACCTGCGATGGGCTGGAAAAAGATTTTGGTTTTCCGGCCCCGGCTGGGTAGTATTGGGCAGTCGTTGTTCATCGCCTCTAATCGGGCGCGGCTTGTGATGCCGAAATGAACACACTTAATTTTGCATATTGTCCAGTCAGGATGCTCGCGTCGCACGTGGGATCGTCGTCGAGAGCTGCCTGAGTCGAAGAGATTTATAAGGGGTAGCCCTACCATGTACGCGATCGTCAAGACCGGCGGCAAGCAGTACAAGGTTGCCGAAGGTGACCTCGTCAAGGTCGAGAAGATCGAGGGTGAGCCAGGTTCCGCCGTGGCTCTCACCCCGGTTCTCGTCGTCGATGGCGCGGATCTGACCTCCGGCGACAAGCTGGAAAACGTCGCCGTGAACGCAGAGATCGTCGAGCACGTTCGTGGCCCGAAGATCCGCGGAATGCACTACAAGAACAAGACCGGTTACAAGCGCCGCTGGGGCCACCGTCAGGCCCTGACCGTGCTGAAGATCACCGGCATCAAGTAATAACCGAGACGCGTCCGTGCTGAGTGCGCGGGTGCTCTTACTTCTTCCCGAGGAGGGAGACTCATGGCAACTAAGAAGGGTGCTTCTAGCTCCAGTAACGGTCGCGACTCCGAGGCAAAGCGTCTCGGTGTTAAGCGCTTCGGCGGCCAGCAGGTCAAGGCGGGCGAGATCCTCATCCGTCAGCGCGGCACCAAGTTCCACCCAGGTGTGAACGTTGGTCGCGGCGGCGATGACACGCTGTTCGCACTGAAGGCTGGCGCCGTCCAGTTCTCCACCAAGCGCAACCGTCGCCTGGTGAACATCGTGGAGGACGAGGCCGTCGAGGCGTAAAGCCCGCGGTTTTTCAAAACCCCACGAGCACGAAGCTCCCGCACTTTCCGCCCCACCGGGGCGAGGGCGGGAGCTTCTTTGCATTATTCGCTAAAATTTGAATCCGATCGAAGGAAGGACTTACAACCATGTCGCAATTCGTTGACCGGGTCGTTCTGCACCTCAAAGCCGGCGATGGCGGCAATGGCTGTAACTCTGTGCGCCGCGAGAAGTTCATGCCCCTGGGCGGGCCGGACGGCGGCAACGGTGGCCACGGTGGGGATATCGTCCTCGAAGTTGACCCCCAGGTGCACACTTTGCTGGACTTCCGTTTCTCCCCGCACGTGCGCGCCGAGCGCGGCAACAATGGCGCCGGCGACGACCGGCACGGTGCCCGCGGCAAGGACCTGACCCTCCACGTCCCACCGGGAACCGTCGTCATTGACGAAGACGGCGAGGTGCTCGCCGACCTCGTCAGCCCCGGGCAGAAGGTTATCGTCGCCCAGGGAGGCTTCGGCGGGCTGGGTAACGCCTCGCTGGCCTCTAAGACGCGTAAGG
This sequence comes from Corynebacterium sp. MSK039, assembly GCF_030232315.1. Classification (NCBI taxonomy): domain Bacteria; kingdom Bacillati; phylum Actinomycetota; class Actinomycetes; order Mycobacteriales; family Corynebacteriaceae; genus Corynebacterium; species Corynebacterium sp. MSK039. Next base: position 102,212 of record NZ_JASPJL010000007.1, on the reverse strand, counting down.
CCCCGGGCTTCGCGCTGCTCGGCGAGCCCGGCGAGCAGAAAGACATCACCCTTGAGCTGAAGTCCATGGCCGACGTCGGCCTCGTGGGCTTCCCCTCTGCGGGCAAGTCCTCCCTGATTTCCGTGCTTTCCGCGGCCAAGCCCAAGATCGCGGACTATCCCTTCACCACGCTCGCGCCGAACCTCGGGGTGGTCAGCGTGGATCACGATACTTTCACCATCGCCGACGTTCCGGGCCTCATCCCAGGGGCCAGCGAGGGGCGCGGCCTCGGCCTGGACTTCCTGCGCCACATCGAGCGCACTGCCGTCCTGGCACACGTGGTGGACGCAGCAGCGCTGGAATCCGAGCGCAATCCGCTGGACGATATTCGCGCCCTCGAGCACGAACTGGACAGCTACCAGAGTGAGCTCAGCGCCGATGCCGGACTGGGCGACCTGCGGGAACGTCCCCGCGTCATCATCCTGAACAAGATGGACGTGCCGGACGCCGAGGACATGGCGGACCTGCAGGAAGAGGAGCTGAAGAAGTTCGGCTGGCCGATCTTCCGCATCTCCACGGTCGCGCGTACCGGGCTCAACGAGCTGCGCTTCGCCCTGATGGACATCGTCCGGGAGCACCGCAAGAAGGTTGAGAACACCCCAGAGCCGCAGCAGGTTATTCGTCCGCAGTCGGTGGGGCCGAAGCGTAAGGGCCGTTTCGCGGACTTCGAAGTCCACGAGGATAAGCAGAACCCAGGCGCGTTCATTGTTACCGGGCAGAAGATCGACCGCTGGATCCTGCAGACCGATTTCGAGAACGACGAGGCTATCGGCTTCCTCGCCGACCGCCTGGCTAAGGCCGGTGTTGAGGAAGCGCTGTGGCAGGCCGGCGCCGTGGATGGTTCCGAGGTCACCATCGGTGGGATCACCTTCGAGTGGGATCCGCAGACCGTGGCGGGCGTGGATCAGACCCCGGCATACGGCCGTGGTAAGGACCGCCGCCTGGAGCAGACGGACCGTGTGACTGCAGAGCAGCGTAAGCGTGCCTCCCAGGCACGACGCGGTCTGATCGACGAATACGATTACGGCGATGGCGAGGTCGCGGATACCGAGCGCTGGCAGGGCTAGTGCGACCCTGGGTAGCGAGTTAGATAACGTTTAGATAACTCAAAAGCCTCAGTATTCATAAGTAATTTGGCATACTGGTGGGCATGTCTGCAGCGAGCAAAGAAAATTCAATGCCCACACAGCAGCTAGATGCCGCCACGATGCCGGAGCCCGGCACCGTGCGCCATCGCATCGCCAATGCCAAGCGACTGGTGGTGAAAATCGGATCCTCCTCCCTGACCGACGAGTCCGGACGCGTAGATCCTGCGCGCATCGACACCATCGCCGATGCTCTCGAAGCTCGTATGTCGGATGACACGGACCTCATCGTCGTCTCTTCCGGTGCGGTCGCCTCGGGCATGGACCCGCTCGGTCTGCGCCAGCGCCCCAGCGACCTGGCCACCAAGCAGGCTGCCGCCTCGGTGGGCCAGGTGCTGCTCGCCCAGGAGTGGGGGAGGAGCTTCGCCCGTTACGGCCGCACCATCGGCCAGGTCCTCCTGACTGCCGCCGATGCCGGCCGTCGCGACCGCGCCCGCAATGCGCAGCGCACCATCGACCGCCTGCGCCAGCTCTCCGCCGTGCCGATCGTCAACGAGAACGATACGGTCGCGACCTCCGAGATGCGTTTCGGCGATAACGACCGCCTCGCCGCCATCGTCTCCCACCTCGTCTTCGCGGACGCCCTCGTCCTGCTCTCCGACGTCGACGGTCTTTACGACCGCAATCCGAACGAGCCGGATGCGCAGTTTGTTTCCGAGGTGCGTAGCAGCAATGACCTCTCGGGGGTTGCCGCCGGCGACGGCGGCCGACTGGGCACCGGTGGGATGGCCGCGAAGGTCACCGCTGCCCGACTCGCCTCCCGAGCGGGAGTGCCGGTGCTGCTGACCTCCACCGAAAACATCGCCCCCGCCCTGGAAAGTGCGTCCGTGGGAACTTGCTTCTGGCCGGAGGAAGATCGCTTGTCCGCGTGGAAGTTCTGGGTGCTCTACGCCGCCGAGTCCCGCGGCGCACTGCAGCTCGACGACGGCGCGAAGGAGGCCGTGGTCGACGGCAACAAGTCCCTCCTCGCAGTCGGCGTCACCCAGGTCATGGGTGACTTCAACCGCGGCGACATCGTGGACCTCGTGGGCAGCGACGGAAAGATCTTCGGCCGCGGTGAGGTGAACTACGACGCCACCGACCTGGTCCCGATGCTGGGACGCCACACATCGGAGCTTCCGGGCGACGCGCAGCGCCCTGTGATCCACACCGATTACCTCTCTTATTACGCCAACCGGCAGCCGCCCCGCCGCCAGCAGCTGCCAATTTAGCCCCACGATTCCTTTGGCCCGCCAGGGCAGACCCAAATTTTCCCAACGATGAAAGAGGCATGATGAGCGAAAAGAACGATAACCTTTCCCCACAGCGTCAAGCCGAGCGCGAAGAAGTGCTCGCCAAGGCTGCCAAGGCGAAGCAGGCCAGCCGGGTCGTGCTCACCACCCAGCAGAAGAATGATCTGCTGCTCGCCGCCGCCGACGCGCTGATCTCCAACACCGACGCGATCCTCGAGGCCAATGCCAAGGACGTCGCCGCGGGCCGCGAGGCCGGTTTCGACGACGCCCTGATCGACCGCCTCGCCCTGGACGCTGGTCGCATCGAGGGCATCGCCGGCGGTCTGCGCCAGATCGTCGGCCTGCCGGATCCGGTGGGAGAGGTCGTCCGAGGCCACACCCGCCCGAACGGCATCGACCTCAAGCAGGTCCGCACTCCGCTCGGCGTGATGGGCATGGTCTACGAGGCTCGCCCGAACGTCACCGTCGACGCCTTCGGCCTGGCCATCAAGTCCGGCAACGTCCCGCTGCTGCGCGGCTCCCGCTCCGCCCGCCAGACCAACGAGAAGCTGGTGGAGCTGCTGCAGGACGTCGCCGCCGAGCAGGGCCTTACCCGCGACATCGTCCAGCTGCTGCCGTGCGATAGCCACGACTCCGTCCAGGACTTGGTCACCGCTCGTGGCCTGGTCGACGTCGTCATCCCGCGCGGTGGGGCGCGACTGATCGAGGCGGTTGTTCTGAACGCGACCGTTCCCGCGATCGAGACGGGTACGGGCAAGTGTCACTTCTACATCGACGCCTCCGCCGACCTGGACGAGGCGATCCAGCTACTGCTCAACGGCAAGACCCGCCGCTGCTCGGTGTGCAATGCGACCGAGACCGTCCTGCTGGATGCGGCTCTTTCTGATGACGCCAAGAAGCGTGTCTTCGCAGAACTGGCTGCTGCCGGCGTGCGCGTCCACGGCGGGAAGGCCGAACTGGATAGCCTGGCCGAGGACGTGGTGGAGGCCACCGCGGAGGACTGGACCGACGAGTACCTGAGCTTCGATATCGCCGCCGCGATCGTCGATGGGGTGCGCGGCGCGGTGGAGCACATCACCACCTACAGCTCCGGCCACACCGAGGGGATCTCCGCACGGGACTACGAGGTGCTGCGCTACTTCGAGAAGCACGTGGATGCCGCCGCGCTCTCCCTGAATACCTCCACCGCCTGGACGGACGGCGAGGAGTTCGGCTTCGGCGCGGAGATCGGCATCTCCACCCAGAAGCTGCACGCCCGCGGGCCGATGGGCCTTCCGGAGCTCACGAGCACCAAGTGGGTGCTCACTGGCGAGGGTCAGACCCGCCCCTAGGCGACACAGCGCGCACCGGCCCCGCGACCCCAGTGCGCTAGCCTAAGCAGCATGACTAACACCCCGTCCCCGGCCACGGAGGCTCCCGCGAACCCCGACTCGCCGCGCCGCGTCGGCGTCATGGGTGGGACCTTCGACCCCATCCACAATGGCCACCTGGTCGCCGCGAGTGAGGTTGCGGACCGTTTCGACCTGGACGTTGTCGTCTTCGTCCCCACCGGGCAACCCTGGCAGAAGAAGGGTAAGCGGGTCTCCCCGGCGGAAGACCGCTACCTGATGACCGTCATTGCGACCGCCGCGAATCCGAGCTTCCGGGTCTCCCGGGTGGACATCGACCGTGGGGGAAACACCTACACGGTCGACACGCTGGCGGATATGCGCAAGATCTACCCGGACGCGGAGCTGTTCTTCATCACCGGCGCGGACGCGCTGAACCAGATCATCACCTGGCGGGACTGGGAATCCATGTTCGACTTGGCGAACTTCGTCGGGGTGACCCGGCCTGGTTACGAGCTCTCGATGCTGGACTCCCCGTTGGCCCGGGAAGTGGAAGCCGGGAGGTTGAGCCTGGTGGAGATCCCCGCGATGGCGATCTCCTCCACGGACTGCCGGGAGCGCGCGATGAGCGGCCGGCCAGTCTGGTACCTCGTCCCCGACGGGGTGGTGCAGTACATCGCCAAGCACCGCATGTACGCCGATTAGGCGACATTCAGCAACCTACGGCGCCCCGCACTGCCCGACGCGCCGGGAACAGGCGGAGCCCTCGCGGATGCCCCGCTATCATGGGGCCAGAGCATACTTCTTTAGAAAGGTTTCGCTTGACCGCACAACCAGAATCCATCGCCCTCGCCAGTCTCGCTGCCCAGGCGGCAGATGAGAAGAAGGGCGAAGACATCCTCGTCATCGACGTCTCCAACCGCCTGGCCATCATCGACTGCTTCGTGATCGTCACCGGCGATAACGAGCGCCACGTGCAGTCCATCGTTGACGAAGTCGAGGATCACCTGGCCGAAAATGGCACGAAGCCCCTGCGCCGCGAGGGTCGCGGCGAGGGACTGTGGGTGCTGCTGGACTACGGCGACGTCGTCGTCCACGTGCAGCGCCGCGCGGAGCGCGAGTACTACGCGCTGGACCGTCTCTTCCTCGACGCCCCACAGATCGAGGTCGAGGGCGTGGAGCAGGTCGATCGCGGCGCCAACTGGGATCCGGATGCTGAGGTGGATGTCCTCGACGTCCAGACCATCGACGACCTGCCGCTGGCTGGCCCAGAGCCCGACGCCGACGAGCTCTAAAACCCGGCCACGATCAAAACGACCGAGAAGAACACCGCCATGACTGCTAACGCGAGCCAGCGCAGGCTCATCCTGATGCGCCACGGAGAGACGGAGTACAACTCCGCAGGGCGCATGCAGGGCCAGCTGGACACCCCGCTATCGGAGGTTGGCCGGCAGCAAGCCCGCGACGTCGCCGCGGTGGCCCGCGACTGGAACGTCACCAAGGTGGTCGCCTCCGACCTGGAGCGCGCGGTGGAGACAGCGAGTATCGTCGCCGAGGCCTGGGGGCTGGACGTCGAGATCGACCCCCGGTTCCGGGAAACGCACCTGGGGGACTGGCAGGGCGGATCCCACACCGAGATCGACGAGCAATACCCCGGCCAGCGGGCGTATTGGCGCCACGATCCGCGCTGGTCACCGCCTCGTGGGGAGACCCGGCTGGATGTGGCTGAACGCACCGCGGCCGGGATCGCGGACCTCATGGCCTCCGATGCCTTCGATGGCACCGTGCTGGTGGTGGCGCATGGTGGGTCGATTGCGGCACTGACCTCGCGCTTGCTGGATGTCCCGGCGGAGCACTACCCGGTATTCGCCCGGCTCGGCAACGCGCGCTGGGCCGAGCTGGTGGCGCGCCCGCACTTCCCGGTGTCTGGGCAGGGGGACGGGCCGCAGACCGCGCCCGCGGTGGACGGTTCGACCGTTCCTGAAGTGCCGGAGGCCGCGGCCGAGTGGTGGCTGAGCCCGCGCTGGTACCTGGAGGGCTGGAACGTCGGAGTAGAGGTTCCGGGCCAGCAGCTGGACAACCCGGATGAAGGGGGAGCAGCACGGTGACCGTTCATGTGATCACGGATTCCTCCAGCTGCCTGCCCCGCGAGCTCGCCGACGCTGCGGGCGTGACGGTGGTGGATCTCTACACCTCCGGGCAGGGGGCAGAGAAGACCACCGCCGGGCTGGGGGCGCTGGAGCTGACCGCGAATTATGCCCGCCTGCTGGAACGCAGCGGGGACGATGGCGTGGTCGCACTGCATCTATCCAAGGAGCTGTCCTCCACCTGGTCCAACGCGGTGACCGCAGCCGGGGTGTTGGAGAGCAAAGTGCGCGTCGTGGACACGAACACGGCGGGCATGACGCTCGGTTACGCCGCGCTGGAGGCCGCCCGGGTGGCTCGCGCCGGCGGCAGCCTCGACGAGGTGGCCGACGCCGCGGACCGGGTGCTGAGCACCGCGACCCTGTGGCTGTATGTGCACAAGATCGATAGCCTGCGCCGGGGTGGGCGCCTGTCCACCGCGCGCACGCTGCTGACCACCGCTCTGGCGATCAAGCCGATCCTCAAGCTTGCGGACGGGGAGCTGCAGCTGGCGGCGAAGACCCGCACCCAGGCCAAGGCGATGGCGAAGCTGGTGGAGATGGCCAGCGAGGTCGTCGTCGCCGAGGCTGATGCCGCGGCCGAGGAGGGGCGCAAGCCCCGCCGCATGAAGATCGGGATTATGCAGTCGGAGGCGGTGGAGCCTGCCAAGCACCTGAAGCAGATGCTCGAGGAGCAGTTGGCTGAGCTCCCAGCGCAGCTGGTGGAGCGGGCCCTGAAGCCGGAAAAGTCGAAGAAGTCCGAGAAGGCTGATAAAGCCGACAAGGCGGCGAAGGCTGCGCAGGATGCCGCGGCGGAGACTGCCGATGGGGGTGCTTCGGCCGAGCCGACGCCGCCGACTCTGCCCGAGGTCGACGTCGAGCTCTACGAGGTCTCCGAAGGAATCGCGGTTCACACGGGTCCGGGTGCGATCGGTGTGGCCGTGGTCTGCGACTAACCCGCCCCATCCACAGGCGGGGGTTGTCCACAGGCCCCAGGGTTTTTGGCGTGGGGTTACCTTCTGCTTCGGTGGGAGTGCCCGGCAACCGTGATTCGCTGGGCGGCATGGGAGGCAGTTTTCAACGCAAGCAGGATCACAGCGCGCTCCAGGAACGGATCGCCGCGCTGACCCAGCCGATGCCCGGGCACGAGACAGCGCTTGTGGACTTCGAGAAGCGCTCCTGGTTGAGTGCTGCGTCGGCGAAAGTGCTGGTGGGGATCGTCGCCGCTGTGGTGATCGCGGTGGGTGGCATCGGATTGCTCACTCGGACAGGTGACGAGGCAGAGGACGTCATCAACCCGGCGGGCAGGAACGTTCATAGCGAAGATGCCGAGAGGGTGCTTTCGGCGGGTGGGGACGGGGCTGGCGGTGCAGCGGCGAAGGGTGGTGCTGCCGGTGGCGGGGACGCTGGAGCCGACGCCACCAGCCAGGGCAGTGGCTCCGGTGCGGCGGCGGGTGACGGCAAGCAGGACGACGACGCGGCGGTCGTCGTATCCGTGCAGGGCAAGGTCCGCACCCCGGGGCTGCTGGAGATGACCGGAAAGCAGCGGCTGGGCGATGCGATCAATCACGCCGGTGGAGCGTTACCCGGGGCGAATCTCAATAACGTGAACTTGGCCGAGAAGGTCTCCGACGGCGTGCAGATCGTTGTGGACCAGCACGGTTCCTATGTGCTGCGGCCAGGAGAATCCGGGCCGGCTGGTGCTGGTGGCTCCTCAGGCGGTGCAGCGGGTGGTACGCCGGCTGGCGGGTCTGGTGGCAGCGAGGCCAGGGGAGGTGCAGCTGGCGGGAAGGTCAACATCAACTCCGCGGATGCCACGCAGCTGGAGACGCTGGACGGGGTGGGACCTGCGACGGCCAAGGCGATCGTCGAATGGCGGGAGGCCAACGGGCCATTCCGCTCCGTGGAGCAGCTCATGGAGGTCCGCGGCATCGGGCCGGGCAAACTCGCGGCGATGAAGGACGGGGTCAGCTTGTGAGCGTGCGGCAGCACTCGGGTGAGCAGACCCAGCCCGTGGACTCGGTGGCGGGCCGCAGGCCCCCGGAGGCGGCTCGAGATCCGCGCTCACCCGATGCGCAGCGCGCCCGCCGTGGCCCGGACCTCAGGTTGCTGCTTCCCGCCGCGGCCGCGTGGGCCGCGACGGCAGCGACGATCCTGCTTCGGAGTCCGTGGGTGACGGTCGCTGCGGTGGGCCTTGCAGTTGTTGTGGCAGCGGTGCTGGTCTCATCACGGGTGCGCAGCTACCTGCGCTGGCGCGAGCTGCTTCGGGCTGCCGGGTGGAATCTCGTGGTCGCGGCGGCGATCGCCAGCCTGGCTGCAGCGGGCACAGCCCTGCAGGTAAGCCGGGTGGATAATCACCCGATGGTGCGCGAACTCAGCGCCAGCGGATCGGGCGGCCAGCAAGGCGAGAGCAGCGAGAGGGAACCGAGGGGCCACTACCGGGGAGAGGTCACCATCGCCGGTGGGGCACGGGTGCTCAACGGCGGCAGCCTGAAGATCCCGGTACGGATCACTGGGCTGGGCGAGCTGCCGCTATTTGTGAACGACCGCCACCGCAGCCCGGAGCTGCTTTCTGCTCAGCCCGGCACCACCCTCGAACTCGTGGCGACGGTGCGGGCCGATGAGCGCCCTGGGCTGGTGCCCGCCAGGCTCTCCGCGACCAGGCCACCCAGCATCACGGCAGAGCCACGGGGCGTTATGGGGATCTCCGCACGGCTGCGCCGGAACATCAACGAGCTGGCCAGCACCGGGCCGATGGCTACGTTGGCCAACCAGGCCTGGTTTTCCGGTGCGGAGGCGCTGATCCCGGGCATGCTCATCGGGGATATCTCACAGATGCCCCAGGACATTCGGCAGCACTACATCGTCAGCGGGCTTTCCCACCTGACCGCCGTCTCCGGGCTGCATGTCGCCGTGCTCATCAGCGCGGTGACCATCGCCGCCACCGCATGCGGGGTGTCCCGGCGGGGTAGGTGGATCATCGTCATGGGCACCCTCGTGGCTTTCACGATGGTGGTGGGGCCGCTGCCGAGTATCCTGCGCGCCGGGTTTATGGGGCTCGTCGGGGCGGTGGCGGTGTTGAGCTCCCGGTGGAGCGACTCGCTGGCAGCCCTTGGTGGGGCGGTCCTGGCTCTGGTGCTGATCCGGCCTGGCATGGCAGTGGAGTACGGCCTGCTGCTCTCGGTGCTGGCGACCGTGGCGATCGTAACCGCCGGTCCCCGGATTGGCCGCTGGCTCATCCTGGTCTGGGGCCGGTTCACCCAGCGCCGCTGGGCTCGCGAGCCACGGGTGGTCGAAGGGATGCTCCTGCGCGCTCTCGCGGTCTCCTTCGTCGCCGATGTGGCGACCCAGCCGGCGATCGTCATGATGACGGGCATCGTCTCGCCCGCGGCCGTGCCCGCCAACCTCGCGGTGGGATGGGCGGTCGCCCCGCTGATGGTGCTGGCGCTTGTTGCCTGCCTCGTCGGCAGCGCTGCCTTGCTCCTCGGTATGCCCGTGGGTCTGGCCGCCTGGCTTCTCGTTCCTGCAGCCCCCGCGGCATGGTGGATCCACACCGTGGCCGAGCGATGCTCCCGCACCTGGGTGCTCCACACCCCCGGCGGACCCGGCTGGGCGCTGGCCTGGGCAGCGATGCTCGGGGCGATGATCCTGGCAGCAATGGGGATGCTGTGGTGGCAGACCATCCCCGCGCTCATCGCCTGCGCGATGCTTCTCGTACGCATCGGCACCTGGCAGCTCGGGCCCTACGAGGCAGCGGCACCCGCGCCGGGCTGGGGCAGCGACCTCGGTGCCGAGCCACACTGGGCCGTCGCGGTCTGCGGTGCGGGAGACGGGACAAGCGGTTGGCGCCTTCGCTATCCCACCGGCACGCGCCAGCCCTGCCAGACGCCGCGGGGGAAGCTCACACTGCAAGCGGGCGGCGTCGTCGAAAAGAAAGGGGAACAGGCAGCGGCCGGAGAGCCGAAGGTAGTGACGGTGAACAGCGATGCGCAGGCCTTAAGCGTCCGGGAGGCAGCGCTCATCGTCGTGCTGGACTGCGAAGGGCCCGCCGAGGGCACGGGGAGGCGCAGCCACGGGCGGCCAAGCCAGACGCCGGGTGGGGTGCCCGTGCACTATCCCTGCGCCGATGGGGCGGGGCTGCTCACACCGAAGGGGCTGGTTGTTTCCGGTGGCCCGCGATGATCTGGCATGATTTTGGGCATGGCACGTGGCGAACAGGCGAGCAAGAAACCCCCGGCGATCTCCGCGGTCAACATGATCGTGGGCGCGGAGGAATTCCTCGCCGAGCGGCAACGCTTCGCCATCGTCCACGCGGCTCGCAAGAACGCGGGCAATCCAGACCTACCCGTGGAGCTGCACAAGGCCACCAACCTGAGCGAGCCGCAGCTCATCGAGCTGCTGAGCCCCTCGCTGTTCGCAGAGGACCGGATCGTGGTGATCTCCGGGGTCGCGGACTGCGGGAAGGAGACGGTGACGCTGCTGAAGTCCGCCATCGAAACCCCGGCTGATGGCGTGGTGCTGATCCTGCTGCACAGCGGGAAGGGCCGCAATAAGCGGCTGGTCAACGAGTGGCAGAAGCTCGGGGTACGGATCTTCCCAGCGGAGCCACTCCGGCCCCGGGAGCGGCGATCCTTCGTGGAGCAGGAGTTCCGCTCCTATGGGGTGAGCGTAGGCCCGGAGGTCGTGGACCGCATGCTCGACTCGGTGGGCTCCGATCTGCGCGAGCTGGCGAGTGCGGTGAGCCAGCTGGTCGCCGACACCGATGCGAAAGTCACCCCGGATGCTGTGCAGCGCTACTACCAGGGGCAGGCGGAGGTCACCGGCTTCGATATCGCGGACCTGGTGCTGGCCGGCCGCCAGGGGGAGGCCGTGGCCGCGGCGCGCCGGGCGATCCAGCTGGGCGTGCCACTGGTTCTCATCGCCTCGGCGTTGTCCACCGCGATGCGAGACGTAGCGCGCGTGGCCGGTGCCGGACGGATCGACCCACGCAGGGACGCGTCGGCCTTCGGGATGGCGCCCTGGAAGCTGGAGAAGACGCTGCGGGTGGCCAGGCAGTGGCCCCCGGCGGCGGTGTCCCGGGGCGTGCAGCTGGTCGCGCAGCTGGATGCCGGGGTGAAGGGGCAGTTGCCTGCCCCGGAGTATGCGGTGGAGGACACGGTGCGGCAGCTCGCGGGGCTCATCGCCCGCCGTTAGCGCCCTGGGCCTAGCCCCCGGCCAACCCCACCCCGCGACCCATGGTGTGTCGCTCGCTCCCCCGGGGAGCGAGCCACCCGCGACGCGGGGAAACTAGACGCCGAAGCCGGCCCAGACCCCGGAGTGAATCGCCTGGTCGTAGCGGGATCCGAAGTCGTAATCGCGGGTCGCCTCCCAGCGGGTATCCCCCAGGTGCGCGCCGATCAGCGCGCCCGTCAGCGCGGCGCGGGAGTTGCGGTTGCCCTCCCAGCTCACGGCGACGTGCAGGAAGTCCTGCGGGGCGTAGCGCTCGGCGTTGTCCAGGTAAAGCTGCGCCAGGAGCAGCGCGGAGGCCGTCGCGGAGCCCGCGCCCCAGCCTCGCCCCAGGATCTTCAGGAACTTGTGGGCATCGCGGTAGAGCTCCTCGAAGTCGCCGTTGGCCAGCATGGGGCTGATCACCTTGCGTACCTCGATCACGCGGTTGACCAGCTCGATGAGCGGCACATCCGGGCCCGGCAGGTCCGTGATGAGCGCGTTCTCCAGGTCCTCGATGATGTCCGACTTCTCCTGGTCGGTGAGGATCGTGTCCTCATCGAAATGCCGGTCGCCCGCCAGCCCGGAGGCCACGTCGAGCAGATCCGAACCCGGGTCCGCGAGCAGCGCACAGGCCACGACCGCTGCCGCCGCACGTGCCGGGCAGGAGTCGTGGGTCAGCGTGGTCTGCAGCACGCTCCAACCCACGCCGGTGCCGCCCTGGCCGAGGAACGCGGAGGCCGAGGAACGCAGCACCGCGCCCGAACCAGGGGAGTGGGTGGATACCTTGTCCCACTCCTTGGGGCCGTGTTCCAGCAGACGGTCCAGGGACTCGGTGTTCGACGCGCCCGGGTAGCGCTGGTAGTCCGGGTCCCGGCGGTACGCGATGAACTGGCTGGCGATGGTCTCCATGCCCTCGTCGCGGTCCATGTCGCCCTCGTCGATCGCCCGCATCGCGGCGGTCAGCGCCAGCGTCATCTGCGTGTCGTCGCTGATCTTCAGCTGATCCGGCAGCGGGGTGCTGTCCGACTGGGGCTCGGCGTTATAAGGAAAGCCCCATGCGTCCCCCAACGCGGTGCCGAACAGTGCCGAACGGAAGCGTTCCTTCATAGAACTTGTGGCTCCTTGGATTCTCAAAAAGAGGAGTGCGAAATTGCGGTTTCGCAGGAAAGCAAAAAGGGACCGGAGAACCGATCCCTTCGTACTCTAGTGGAACCCCGCGGCGGAGAAACCCCCGCGCTGCGCGGTCCCCCTGAAACGGCGTACTTTACTTCATGCCGTTCAGGTGTGCGGCCATGCGGGACTTCTTGTTCGCCGCGTTGTTGCGGTGCAGAACGCCCTTGGTGACGGCCTTGTCGTACAGACGAGCAGCAACGCGCATCTGCTTCTCGGCTGCATCCTTGTCGCCGGCCTCCACGAGTGCGTGGAACTTGCGGGACTCGGTGCGCAGACGGGAGCGGACTGCCTTGTTGCGCTGACGTGCGATCTCGTTGGTGAGAACGCGCTTCTTAGTCTGCTTGATGTTTGCCATGTGCTGGCTACCTCTTCCTTAAAAATCAGTGTTCGTGACAACCATGGTGGCCGAGTGTGTCCAACGACGTTCTCTCACACGATGCCCAAGGTCCTGCGCCGTGCGGCCGGTGGCCCGAATCCGCCATGGGGAACTCGAGGAATTTTAGCAGCTGCGTGGCGCGAAACCTAACCGGCCTAGTGCCAGCCGTAGTCCTCGCGGAGCCGCTGGGCGATGCGGTCGTAGCGGCGTTCCGGCATGTGCAGCCCGCGCCGCAGGATCTGCGACTCCGGGATCTCGAGGATCTTGTCGAGGCGCACCCAGCTTTCGCTGCGGTTCATGTCCCACGCGCCCGGCCCGATCGCGGTCCAGTTGTCGTGGTTGCGGTGCTCTTCGTTCGACGAGATCAGCAGGGTCAGCAGCGTGTGGTGGTTACGTCCGACGATGAGGACGGCCCGTCGTTGGATCTCTGCCCCACGGTTGGGGCGAATGTCTGCCCACACCACCTCACCGGGGTCCGCCTGGCCGTCCATGTCTGGTGCGTAGATCGTGGCGCGTGCGTGCACGTGCGTGGGTGTTTTGACGGTGGGTTCGGGCGGCACGTAGCGCACGCTCGCGGATTCCGTGAGCCCCAGCTCGGAGTTCAACAGCTCGAGCCCCTCGGCCAGGTTCCCGTAGTGCCGGAAGTGCCGGTTGAGCAGCCGGGTGATCCGGCCGGGCCGGTCCTGCTGCTTCGGTTGCGGTGGCGTCCTGTCGAAAAGGGGCATAGCGCTGATCTTATCGCGCCCGGTAGGCGGGGCGTGCGGAACGAGGCGCGACGATAGTGCACAATCCGCGGAACATAGTAGGGTTTGGATAGCGATTTACCCCCGCACCGTGCTGGGGAGAAGTGGCTTGAAGGAGAGTCGAGGAGTACGGCATGAGCGCCAAGCAGAAGAACTACGCCATCGAGACGTTTACGGAGCCCGAGCGGATCCGAAACTTCTGCATCATCGCGCACATCGACCACGGGAAGTCGACGCTGGCGGACCGCATCCTCGACCTCTCCGGCGTCATCGAGCACCGCGATATGCGCGACCGCTACCTGGACAACATGGAGCTGGAGCGGGAGCGCGGCATCACCATTAAGGCGCAGAACGTGCGCATCCCGTGGGTGCCGAAGTCCGGTGAGCACGAGGGCGAGGAGCTGGTTCTCCAGCTCATTGATACCCCGGGCCACGTGGACTTCACCTACGAGGTCTCCCGCGCCCTCGAGGCATGTGAGGGTGCGATCCTGCTGGTCGACGCGGCCCAGGGTATTGAGGCCCAGACCCTGGCGAACCTCTACCTCGCGATGGATAAGGACCTGGAGATCATCCCGGTCCTGAACAAGATCGACCTCCCGGCCGCCGATCCGGAGAAGTACTCCCAGGAGCTGGCGAACATCATCGGCTGCGAGCCGGAGGAGGTCCTGCGCGTCTCGGGTAAGACGGGTGAGGGCGTGCCGGAGCTGCTGGACCGGGTCTGCGAGCTTGTCCCGCACCCGGTGGGTGACCCGGATGCCCCGGCCCGCGCGCTGATCTTCGACTCGGTCTACGACACTTACCGCGGCGTGGTGACCTACGTCCGCATGATGGACGGTCGCCTCAACGACCGCGAGAAGAACAAGATGATGTCCACCGGCACGGAGCACGACACCCTGGAGATCGGTGTTGTCTCCCCGGGGCCGACGAAGACTAAGGGCCTTGGCGTGGGCGAGGTGGGCTACCTCATCACCGGTGTGAAGGACGTCCGCCAGTCCAAGGTCGGCGATACCGTCACCCTGGCGCACAACGGCGCGACCGAGCCGCTGCAGGGCTACGCGGAGCCGAAGCCGATGGTCTACTCGGGTCTGTTCCCGATCTCCGCGGACCAGTACCCGGAGCTGCGCGAGGCCATCGAGAAGCTGCAGCTCAACGACGCCTCCCTGAGCTTCGAGCCGGAGACCTCCGTCGCCCTGGGCTTCGGTTTCCGCTGCGGCTTCCTGGGCCTGCTGCACATGGAGATCACCCGCACCCGCCTGGAGCGGGAGTTCGGCCTGGATCTAATCTCCACCGCCCCGTCCGTGGTCTACCGCGTGATCCAGGAGGACGGCACGGAGACCTTCGTGCGCAACCCGTCTGACTGGCCGGGCGGCAAGATGCAGGCGGTCTACGAGCCGATGGTGGATATGACGATCATCGTGCCGGAGACCTTCCTGGGCGGGACCATGGAGCTGTGCCAGTCCAAGCGCGGCCAGATGAAGAACATGGATTTCCTCTCCCAGGACCGCGTGGAACTGCGCTACCGCATCCCGCTGGGCGAGATCATCTTCGACTTCTTCGATTCTCTGAAGTCCCGCACCAAGGGTTATGCCTCCCTGAACTACGAGGAGGCCGGCGAGGAGCAGGCGGACCTGGTGAAGGTGGATATCCTGCTGCAGGGTGAGCCGGTGGATGCGTTCAGCGCGATCGTGCACCGCGAGAATGCTCACTACTACGGCAACAAGATGGCCGTGAAGCTCAAGGATCTGATCCCGCGCCAGCAGTTCGAGGTGCCGATCCAGGCTGCCATCGGTTCGAAGATCATCGCGCGTGAGAACATCCGCGCGCTGCGCAAGGACGTCCTCGCGAAGTGCTACGGCGGTGACATTTCGCGTAAGCGCAAGCTGCTGGAGAAGCAGAAGGAAGG
Organism: Corynebacterium sp. MSK039; assembly: GCF_030232315.1. NCBI lineage: Bacteria > Bacillati > Actinomycetota > Actinomycetes > Mycobacteriales > Corynebacteriaceae > Corynebacterium > Corynebacterium sp. MSK039. Next base: position 86,942 of record NZ_JASPJL010000007.1, on the reverse strand, counting down.
TAAGAAGCGCATGAAGAACATCGGTACCGTCTCGGTGCCGCAGGAGGCCTTCGTCGCCGCCCTGTCCACCGGGGGTGAGGACTAACTTCCTTCCTTTATGACGACGACCCGGCCGCCAAACTTGGCGTCGCCGGGTCGTTGTGTATTTCAGCTGCTCTGGGTTGTGCGCATGAACCCGTGGGCTCACGCGCCGGGAGGGCAAGCGGGCTTTGTGATCCTTAGCTGCCGATTCCTGCTGTGCAGAGGCGTTGGCGGCACTGCCTGAGTCGGCGGCATCGTTGGAATCTTCAGATCCGCAGGCGCTTAATCCCATCGCGGCGACGGTGAGTAGGACTAGGGCAGGCATGCGCTTCATGAAAATGCCCTTAAGCAAAGCAAAGAGTCGTATTAATGAAGAAGCCTAGCGCTTCCGCTAGTCATTCACAGTGAGAACAACCTTCCCCAGCGCGTGGCCCGACTCGACCTCCTGGTAGCCCTCGGCGGCGGCGCTGAAAGGTAGCTCTCTGCCGATCACCGGGCGCATCGCGCCGTCCGCGACCAAGCGGGCGAGCTCCGCGAAACGCTCTTGGGTGCGGATTCGAGTGATGCCACTGCCACCCAGGCGGGCGGCCAGCTGCTTGTCTGCGGCGCTGCGGATCGCGCCCTCTGGTGCAAGGCGCGCCAGCCCCTCCAAGACCTCGCCGCCGACTAGATCCAGGATGCCGTCCACTGGTGGAACGGTGACGTGGGAACCGGTCTTGCCTAGCTCCGCGGTGTCCATAAACCGCGCCCCCAGGCGCTCTACCAGCGCCTTCTTGCGAGCACTGGCAATGCCGATGACCTCAATGTCGAAATGCCGCGCTAACTGCAGGGCATGCGTGCCCACGCCGCCACCTGCGCCGATCACCAGCAGACGGGCGCCCTCATCCGGCCAAGTCTCCAGGTCGTGCAGTTCTGCCAAAGCGTCGTAGGCGGTCCCGGCAGCCGCGGGGAGGCAGGTGGCATCCGTGGCCTCTACACCGCTGGGGATAGCTGCGGTCGAGGCGGCGTCCAAAAGAACAAGAGAATCGCTCGCAGCACCAGTGCCGGAGAAAGCCGAGCCGAAGACGCGATCACCTGGTGAGAAACCGGTAGAAGGGTCGGCCTGCACGACGGTGCCGGCGGCCTCGCGGCCCATGGCCATGGGGAAAGAGACCGGGAAGGAACCCTGGCGCTGGCCATTCCGCACTTTAATGTCGCCGGGATTCAAGCTGATCGCCGTGGGGCGGATCAGCACGCTGCCGGGCTGCCAGGTGAGGTCGGCGACGTCGAGGAAGCGGGTGACATCGGGGCCGCCGAAGGATTCAAAGCCGAAGATGCGCATGAACCCCATGGTAGGGGTCCGCTAGTTCTTGGCGAAGCGGCGTATGAGGAAGGCGAAGATCGCACCGGAGATGTTGTGCCAGGCCGCGGCGATCGCGCCCGGGATAGCAGCCTCGGGGCTCCAGTACGTGCCCGCCATCGCGGAGGACAGGCCTGCGGACTGGGTGGCGACCTCGATTATGACGACGACCCGGCCGCCAAACTTGGCGTCGCCGGGTCGTTGTGTATTGAAGCTGTCTCTGGGTTGTGCGCGTGAACCCGTGGGCTCACGCGCCGGGGAGGGCAAGCGGGCTTTGTGATCCTTAGTCCGCGACCGGGGTCGGGACCTCCTCTGGGTTCGCCTGCTTGGTTTCCTGGTGGGCGGGCTGTGCGGCGCGCTTGGCGTCGATGCGGCGGGCCAGGAAGGCGAAGATCGCACCGGAGATGTTGTGCCAGACCGCGGCGATCGCGCCCGGGATAGCAGCCTCGGGGCTCCAGTACTTGCCCGCCATCGCGGAGGACAGGCCTGCGGACTGGGTGGCGACCTCGATGGAGGTGGTGCGGGCGACGGCCTGTGGGTAACCGAAGACCTTGGCTGCCAGGAAGCCCAGACCGTAGCCGATGGCGTTGTGCAGGATCACCGCGATGAGGGTGAGCAGGCCGACCTGGGCCAGGGTGTCGGAGGATTTCGCGACGGCGGGGAAGACCACTCCACCGATGGCGATGATGGACAGCCACGGCAGGATCGGCAGCAGCGCGGTGACGAAGCGGTCGAAGATCACGCGGATGACCAGGCCGCCGACGACGGGCAGCAGCACCGTCTGGACCAGGGACCAGGCCATGTTCGCGCCGTCGACCGGGGTCTCCTCACCGGCGAGCAGCAGCATGATGATCGGGGTGGCGATGGGGGACAGGATCGTCGACACGGAAGTCATGGCGACGGAGAGGGCGACGTCGCCCTTCGCGAGGTAGGCGACCACGTTGGAGGTGGTGCCGCCGGGGACGGAGCCCAGCATCAGCAGGCCGATGGCGAGCATCGGGTTGAGCCCCAGCAGCTTGGCGACCGCGACCGCGCCCAGCGGCATGATGATGAACTGGGCGACGACGCCGATGAAGATCGGCCAGGGGCGGCGCAGGATCTCCTTGAAGTCCGGCAGGGTCAGCGTGAGCCCCATGCACAGCATGATGATGGCGATCATCGTGGAGACGTGCGGGGCCAGCGGGGTGAAGGTGCCCGGGGAGAAGAAGGCCAGGGCAGAGCCAGCCAAGATGAACGCCGGGAAAGCGAAGACGGCGATACGTGCCGAGCGCTCTTCGGCGTCCACGGTGGTGGTGTTCGTGGTGTTGTCGTGCTGTGTCATAAACCCACTATATGGGATTAAGGTCCCAAAGTGTGAAACGGGGCGGTTTTGTGCTGAGTATGGCTAAGCTGGAGCGAAAGTGTTCAACAGAGCGCGGCCGTCAGCCCGGCGGGCGCAGCGCGCGTGAGGATTAAGGGAGGTGTGCGCGATGTTGACCGGCGGAGAAGGATCCACGACCTGGTTCACGAGCGATCTGCATCTTGGGCACCCCTTGGTGTCCGGCATTAGGGGTTTCGGCGAGGACGAGGCCGGGGTCGCCCGGCACGACGCCACACTGCTAGGCAACCTTCGCGAAGCCCTGCAAGAAGGGGACCACCTGTGGATCCTCGGAGATATCTCCAGCGGCTGGGAACCGCAAGAAGAGGCAGCACTCGACAAGATCCAGGCGGCACTGAAGGCGGATGACATGCCGCGGGTCTACCTCCACCTGGTGAGCGGAAACCACGACTCGACCCATCCGCTGCACACGCACGCCTACCTGCGCCAGCCCCGCTTCCTGGAGGTCTTCGACTCCGTGCAGTCGATGCAAAACCTCCTCTGGGAGGGGCACACGGTGTGGCTCAACCATTTCCCGCGCCCCGGCCAGGACCATATCCCGGGTGGTTCCCGCCACGACGAGCTGCGCCTGGACGTGCCCTGGATGCTGCACGGCCACCTTCACTCGCCGACCCCCATCACCGGGGCCGGTCAGGTCGACGTGGGCGTGGACCCCTGGGGGCTGAAGCCGGTGGTCAAGGAGGAGCTCATGGAAACCCTCATGGCCTCCGGAAGGGACTAAGCACTGAGCTGCTCGAGGTCTGCGCTGAGAAAAATCGGACAGGCTGCATTGCTCTGAGAAGCCTCTAAGGTAGGGTTAATCCGAAAACCTCGTGCCCTCAGCTGCATTTCTCCTGCTGCGGGCGCCCCTGGACGTTGAAAGGTGGGAAGACAGTGAAGTTCAATATTCGCACTGCCGCGACACCGGCGCGCTCGCTCGCTGCCGTACTCCTCGGTGCGGGCCTTACTGTCTCCGCCGTCGCTGGCCCGGTTGGTGCAACGAACGCGGCGAAGCAGGAAGCGCTTGCAGCGTGGCCCGCGACGTCCGAAGATCTGGGCAAGTACATCGCCAACGTGCCAGCCGAGACGACGATGGCCGTCGTCACCCCGAAGGGGATCGCGAAGACCGGCAATGCCGACGAACCGCGCCCCGGCCTGTCCGTGATGAAGATGTATATCGCGGACTACGTCCTGAAGTCCGGGGATAAGTCCGGCCGGGACTGGTACCTCACGCAGAAGATGCTGCGGATCTCCGACGACGATGCCGCTAATCAGCTCTATAAGAAGTACCCGGAGGCGATCACCAAGACCGCCCAGCGCTATGGCCTGTGGAGCACCGTGGCGGGGGATAAGTGGGGCACCTCGCTGACGAGCGCGACGGACGCCGCGGTCTTCCTCGATAATCTGCGCAAGCACACCCCCAACTCCCCGGTGTTGTTCTGGATGGGCACGGCGGCCCCTGTGGCCAGCGACGGCACCCGCCAAAACTGGGGTACCGCGCGGCTGCCGGGCGCCGAAGGCACCAAGTGGGGCTGGTCCGATTATGGCCAGACCGCGGTGAGCTCTGCCAGCTACGGCGCGAATTACACCGCCGCCGCCTTCACTTGGGGTGGGCCTGCCAAGCAGACGGAAGATGTGAAGTCCGCCCGCCCACACTCCTGGTAGTCGCTTAAGTCACCTAGACTGGTTCCTCAAGAAAAGGGTTCTTCCCTTGAAGGAGGAAACAGACTGTGAATAACAACCGCGACAACGCAAGCGGCCGTCCGAACTGGAACTACGAGGACGACGACGCCGAGACCTCGTTCTTCCCCCGCGTCAACGACGAGGGCTTTGACCAGGCCGACGGCGGTTTCGACGGAAACGACGATGCGACGCGCGTCATCCGCCCGGAGCAGGGGCCGGATCACGGGTCAAATCACGCTGCCGCCGATCAGTTCGACACCCAGTACCTCCCGGATGGGTTCGGTGACTACCCCGACCACGGGGCCGCGCAGTATCCGCCGCACGGGGCGGCCGGGCAGCCGGACTACCAGAACGGGCAACCTCCCCAGTATCGCCATGATCAGCCCCAGTACCAGCAGGGCCCGCCCCAGTATCAGCAAGGCCCGCCACCGGGCTACGGTGCCAGCTACCCGGGGCCGCAAGGGCCAGGCCCACAGCAGGGCTACCGGCAGCCGCCGAATGGCTACCCACCGCGCCAGCCACAGCAGCACGGCAACTCCCAGTTCAGCGGCGGTACCCCTGGGCAGAATGGTCAGGGCAAGCGGCGCACCCCAGTGGGCCTCATCTTGGGAATCCTGCTGGTCATCGCCCTGCTGATCGGCGGGTTCATGTGGTGGAATAACCGTTCCGACGAGTCGGCGGACGACGAATCCTCGACCTCCACGACGTCCACCACCACCGTCACCACCGAGCCGAGCACCGAAGCGCCAGAAACGCAGGAGGAGCCCAGCCGCGGCCCGAACCTGGACGACCTGCGCAACCGCCTCGGCGGTCGCGATAACCAGGACCCGGGTGGCCAGCCGGGAGGGGACACCAACCCCGCGCCGGAGGGCAATAACCCGGGCAACGGCACCGGCGGCATCGAGCTGCCCGACACCGACCAACTCGAGCAGGACCTGCGCAACCGCGCCGACGATCTGCTCAACCAGCTGGGCTAGTATCCGGCGCCTGCCGGCGGGGCGTTGCGGCGCGCCCCCCTGGGCACGCTTAAGAAGGTGAGAGTGGCCCAGAACGCCTGAGAACGACCTAGAGGGTCGGGGTCTCGCCGCGACGCTCCTTGATCCGCTCCTTCTCGGCGGCGAGCACCTCACTCATGACCTGCTGGTCCGTGATGTCCATGGCCTCCGGGTTCTGCTGGGCGGCCACCGAGTCGCGGGCATAGGAATCAAAGAGCTCCCGCTTGGTTGCCAGCAGCAGATGCAGCCGCTCCTCCACGGAATCCGGGGTGAGCAGCCGGTGCACTTCTACCGGGTTAATCTGGCCCATGCGGTGGGCGCGCGCGATGGCCTGCGCCTCAACCGCCGGGTTGAGCTGGGGCTCGATGAGCACCACGTGGTTCGCCGCCTGGATATTCAGCCCTTCGCTGGCGGCATTGATCTGAGCGACGAGCACCGCGCCGGGTTCAGCTGCCGTGAAATCATCCACCGCTTGCTGGCGTTCCTGGTGGCTCACCCCGCCCGCGATCGGGCCGAATGCCCGGTCGCCGAGGCTATTCATGAGGTGATCGAGCACGCCGCGGAAGTACGTGAACACGATCGTCTTATCATCGTCCAGGCCGTCGGTGAGCAGCTCGGCGAAGCGCTCCATCTTCGCTGACCCTGGCCCGCTGAAGCTCTGCCGCATCTGCATGAAGTTGCCCGCCTCGACGGCCTCGTTGTACTTCTCACGGTCCGACTCGAAGGCCTCGATCCATTCCTCTGTTTCGGTCAGCGGGGGCAGCTCGGCGAGGACGTCGCTCTGGTTGCGGCGCAGGTAGCGGCGCGCGACGACGGTGCGGAACTCACGCGCGCTCCTGCGTGCCTTCTCGAGCTTGGGTTCGAGCTCTGGGTCGAGGTAGCCCAGCAGTGTTTCCATCTCCGACACCCGGTTTTCCAGCGGGGTGCCGGAAAGGTAGGTGACGACCTCCGTCCGTGCGGTGAGTTGCTGCACCCCCTGGGCTTGCTTGGATTTGGGGTTCTTTGCCCGGTGCGCTTCGTCGACGACGAGCGCGCCGAACTCTAGGTCACCGGTCATGACTGTGGAGTCTCCGCGAACCTCGGGGAAGCCCACGATGGCGACCCCGCCCCGGTTGTTGAAGGCCTCGTAGGCGGCGTCCTTGTACGGTCCGGCGATGATGTGGGGCTCAAGATCCGTGAATTTTTTGATTTCGCGTTCCCAGTTGATGCGCAGGCTGGGCGGGCAGACCACCAGAAAGTGCTTCTCGCCGCGGGCAGCGAGGTGGGCGAACACCGCCAAAGCCTGCATGGTTTTGCCCAGGCCCATTTCATCGCCGATCAGGACCTTGCGCTGGGCCAGTGCGTACCTCGCCCCGAAGTCCTGGTAGCCACGCAGGCTCGCGTGCAGCACGCCACGGAGGGTGATCTCCTCGATGGACTTGGCGATGTCCTCCGGCACGGCGGTGGCGGACTTGTCGTCGCCGAAGGCATGGAACTCTGCCGCGCGGATTGCGTAAAGGTGCCACGCCTGCTCTGCGTTCAGCGGGGTACTGCGGGTCGGGATCTTCGCGAGCTCTGCCTGCGTGATCAGACGTGGACCATCGGCCGGGCGGGCCAGCGCAAATTCGCTGACGCCCTGCTCGTAGGCATCGAAAGCTTCCGGCAGTGTCAGGAATGGGCCTTCGAGCTGCGCTTCACGTTGCTGCTCGCGGAACTGGAGGAGATCAGCCAGCGCCCGGACGTAGGCGGTGGAGGGGCCCTTATCCCGGTAGTCGATGATCGCGGGCTGGTCCGCGCGCATCTCGGCGGCGTAGCGTTTCGCCGCGGCGATCGCCTGCCGGGCGGTTTGTTCTCCTACGCCGTCGTAGCGGGTGAGGTCGCTGACGGTGGCGGCCTCGATATCCAGCAGGTTCAGGTGATGCAGGGGGCCTAGGCGCAGGGAGGTCGACGGCGTGAGCTGGTCGAGGATCTGGATGTCGGTCTGCCTCAGCTCCGCGTCCGCCAGCGTGCTCTTCAGCGAGCGCTGCTGGCTCTCGACCTCCGCCAGCAGGGACTTCTCGGTGGCGTCGACCTCGGCCAGCCGCGCGAGTGCTTGCCAGTGGACATCGAGCTCCGCGGGCTGGTGCCAGTGCACATCCCAGCCCGTGAGGCGCTCCAGCTCGGCGGTGATCGCCGGGCGCATCGCCGCCAGATCGATCCCCAGGAACTGGCCGCGGTCCGTGGAACCCAGGGCGGCGTCCACGCCAGTCAGCACCGAGTGCACCGTGGCGCCGTCGATGGCGGCGTACCTGCGGTAGGTGTCGATCTGGGTCTGTGGGCGGGACCGGAAGAGGCGGCGCAGGCCCCGGTACTCGGCGAGCTTCTTGAGCTCCGGGCGCTGCTCCTCGAGCTCGTCGCGGGTGGGGATCTCTCCCACGGTCTGCAGCGAGGAGTTGACCTCGTTCCAGGGAATGCTCGAGGCCCGGCCTGGTTCAATGCTGCGCAGGAAAGCAGCCGTGCTGAGATTCTGTCCAAGCCCGAACAGGCGGGCGGAGTCCTCGGAACACAGTGTGGGAGCGGGTCCGCCCTCGCGGAGCCGGTTAACCCGCTGCGTGGTGGCCTCCCAGTGGAAACGCACGTCGACCAGCCCGTCGATGAGCGAATCAATGCGTTGAACTGTGACTTCCTGGCCGTCGATATTCACGCCGATCATCCTAGCAACGCCCGTGTCGGAAGACCGCGCGAAATGAGGCGAGGGGAGTGGCAGCGGAGAGGAGGAAAAGACGGCGAAATGTAGCCTGCGTCACTATGCTGAAAAATATAACTATCTACCGACAAAACGGAGGTTTCACATGGTGCAGCGAGTAGGCATCGTCGGAGCAGGACTCATGGGATCCGGAATCGCAGAGGTTGCAGCGAAGTCCGGCGCGGACGTCCTCGTGTGGGAGCTGAAGCAGGAGGCCGTCGACGCAGGCAAGGAGCGCATCGAGAAGTCCCTGGCCAAGGCCGTGGACCGCGGCAAGCTCTCCGCAGAGGACCGGGACGCCACCCTGTCCCGACTGAGCTACACCACCAACCTGGAGGACTTCGCGGACCGCGAGATGGTCATGGAGGCCATCGTCGAGAACGAGAAGGTCAAGAAGGACGTCTTCGCCCAGCTCGACGAGATCGTCGAGGACAAGAGCGCCCCGCTGTGTTCCAACACCTCTTCGCTGCCGATCCAGACGATCGCCTCGGCGACGAAGAATCCAGAGCGCGTGCTCGGCCTGCACTTCTTCAACCCGGTTCCGGTCCTGCCGCTGGTGGAGGTCATCCCGGCGCTGACCACCTCTGATGAGGCTGTGGAGAAGGCGCAGGCCTTCGCGACCGAGAAGATGGGCAAGACCGCCATCCGCGCGAAGGACCGTTCCGGCTTCATCGTGAACTTCCTGCTGGTGCCTTACATGCTCTCCGCGATCCGCATGGTGGAGCAGGGCGTGGCCACCGCAGAGGACATCGACACCGGCATGAAGCTGGGCGCCGCGCACCCGATGGGCCCGCTGACCCTGGCTGACATGGTGGGTCTGGACACCTGTGCGTTCATCGCGGACGTGATGTTCGAGGAGTTCGGCGACCCGACGTACTCCTGCCCGCCGCTGCTGCGCCGCATGGTGCAGGCAGGCCACTTTGGCCGCAAGTCTGGCAAGGGTTTCTACGAGTACTAAAAATTATTTCTGCCCCGCGCGCGAACTTTCTGTACCGTGGAAGGGGCAAAGGAAAATTCCTACTTCTAGGAGGAAGCATATGTCTATCGACGACATCAAGGGCAAGGCAAAGGAAGCTTTCGGCGACGCAACGGGCGACGAGTCCACCAAGGCTGAGGGCAAGATCGACCAGGCTAAGTCCGACCTGCAGGACAAGGCTAACGAGGTCAAGGACAAGGCTGCTGAGGCCTTCAACAACGCGACCGACAAGTAAAGAATTTTCCCTCGTTTAAGCCCCTGGGCGTGAGCCCCGGTGCTTAAGCCGAAAATTTTTGAGGCTCCCAACCGGTTTTCCGGTGGGAGCCTTTCTTGTTGTCGCGTCGCCTGGGCCCGGGGCGAGCCCGGGTTCTTAACCTTCCGCGGGCTCCTCCTCCGGATCGCCCTCCCAGAAGCCGAAGCGCTTCAACCGCTCGCGGTCGGCCGCCGAGGTCGAGCCCGTGAGCTTCAGCAGTTCGGAGTAGATGCCCCCGGAGGTCGCCAGCTCCGCGGGGGAGCCAACCTCGTCGACGCGGCCCTCGTCCAGGGTGACGATGGTGTCCACGTTCGCGATCGTGGATAGCCGGTGGGCGATGACCAGCGTGGTGCGCCCTTCCATCAGCTGCTCCAGGCCTGCCTGGACCACGCGCTCGGCCTTGGTATCCAGCGCGGAGGTGGCCTCATCCAACACCAGTACGGGTGCGTCCTTCAGCATCGCGCGGGCCACCGCGATGCGTTGTTTCTGGCCACCGGACAGCCGCAGGCCCCGCTCGCCGATGACCGTGTCGTAGCCATCGGTGAAGCCCATGATGAACTCGTGCGCATTTGCGCGCTTGGCGGCGTGCTCGATCTCCGCCTGGCTGGCATCCGGGGTGGCGTAGGCGATGTTCTCCCGGATCGTGCCGGAGAATAGCGCGGGCTCCTGGAAGACCACGCCTACTGAGGAACGCAGCTCCGCGCTGGTCAACGTCGAGACATCCTTGCCGCAGACGGTGAGCGTGCCTGCGGTGGGCTGGTACAGCCCCAGCAGTAGGTTCACGAGGGTGGATTTACCGCCGCCGGACTCGCCGACCAGCGCTACCGTCTGGCCCCGCTGCGCGCTGAAGCTCACATCGTGGATGACAGGCTCGCCGGGCAGGTACTCGAAGTCCACGTCCCGGAACTCGAACACCGGCCCGGACTCCGGGGCGGAGAGCTGCGGGACGAGCGCGGCGTCCACGGTCTCCTGGTCGACGAGCATGCTGCCTCCCGGCCGGGAAGCGTCCCGCAGGGCGGGGGCCGTCGTCGGCTCCTCCAGTTCCTCCATCGCTTCGAAGTACTCGCGGGAACCGGCGGCGGCGCGCTGGGCGGTGTCCACCAGCCAGCTCATCATGCCGGCCGGCTGGCGGGCCATGACCACCAGCTGCAGCAGCAGGACCATATCGCCGAGCGTGAAGCGCCCGTTGATCGTCTGCCAGAACAGGGTGAGGTAGATGGCGAAGAAGATGATGTTCATCCCGCCCATGCGGAAGATGTCCATCATGTGCCAGTAGCGGGACTGCACGCGCGTGATCTGCACGGTGTCGTCGAAGTGCTTCTGGAAGATACGCAGCTCGCGCAGCTCCGTGACGAAGGACTTCACCACCTTCACCTGGCCGATGACCTCAGCGAACCGGCCCTGGGCGGTATCGATGTGTTCGTTTTTCTCCTTCTCCCAGACGATCCACTTCCGGCTCGTCAGCGCGGTGAGCCACAGGTACATCGGGAAGATGATGGCCAGTAGCAGGGCCAGTGGCCAGTAGTAGATCGCGGTGATGACCAGGATCATCGCCACCGTCAGCAGCATCGAGAAGAAGTTATTGGCGAAGGACTGCAGGAACTGGGTCAGCCCCAGGATCGAGCGGTCCAGCCGCGAGATGATGGTGCCCGTGACCTGCTTGTCGTAGTAGCTCTGCGGCAAGCTGAGCAGCTTCGCGAAGTAGCGGTTGGAGAGGATCTGCCGCATTCGGGTGGCCATCACGTCACCGAACCAGCCGCCGATGTTCCGCACCAGGTTATTGGCCAGCTCCACGCCGAGCAGGGCTACCGCCAGCCAGATCACGGTCTGCAGCGCGGTGTCACGGGAGAGCTCGCCCTGCACCGAGGCCATGATCGTGTCGGTGGCGCTTTTCACCAGGAATGGTGCGGCCAGAGCCAGGCCGGCGGTGAGGATGCTCGAGATCATCACGATCACGTAGAAGGGCATGAGCTCCTTCGTGGACCGTAGAATCCTGCCGAAAGCGGCAATCATGTACTCGCGTGCTCCTTAATTGGGCTTGAGGTCTACCAACCAAGAAGCCTAGTCAAGAGGGCAGACAAGTCTTAAGCGCTCTCTCCGAAGCCCGCCGCAGCGATCCGATCCAACGCTTGAGTGAGAATCTCCCGCGAGGTCGCGAAGTTGATCCGCAGGTGTCCGGCCCCACCGGCGCCGTAGATGGCTCCGGTGTTGAAGGCCACCTTCGCCCGCTGGAGGATCTGCTCGGCTGGGTCTGTTGGCCCCGCTGGATCCGTCGACGTTTCACTATTTGCGCCCGTGGTCGCACCCAGCCCCGGGACGTCGCGGGCATCCACCCACAGCAGGTAGGTCCCCTCCGGGCGGTGGAATTTCGCGCCGGGCAGAACCTCGGGCAGGCGGCGTTCGATCAGGTCGAGGTTGCCGCTGAGGTAGTCGATCTGTTCCTCCAGCCAGCCGGACTCGTCGCTGTAGGCGGCGGTCGCGGCGGCGATCCCGATGGTGGATGCCTCCCCGGTGCGCAGCTTGTGCACTCCTGCCATAATTTCGTGGTCGCGCGGGGAGCTCAGGATCATCTGGGCGCACCGGAGGCCGGCGGTGTTCCACCCCTTCGACGTGGCGGTGACCGTGATGGTGTTCTCCGCCGCGATCTCGCTGATCGAGGCGGCCGGGGTGTGCTGGTGCCCCGGGTAGACGATGGGGGCGTGGATCTCGTCGGAGATGACCCGCACGTTGTACTTCGCTGCCAGCTCGACGACGTCGCGCAGTTCCTCCTCGCTGAACACCCGACCGAGCGGGTTATAAGGATTGCACAGGATCAGCGACCCGGCCGGTGCGGTTCCGTGAGATTCTTCTGCGTTGCCGCCGTGTCCCTCTTCTGTTCCGACGACGCGTCCGCGTGTGGTTGCGGTGCCGGATGCGAAGACCTCCTCCAGGGCCGCGAGGTCGAAGCCTCCCTCCGGAGTCATGGGCACCTCGATCGCCGGCCGACCGGTGACGTCGGGGATCTCGAAGAAGGGGTTATAGGCGGGCACGGGCAGCACGATCGCGGAGCCAGCGGGAGTGAGCTCCTCGACGGCGATTGTCACGCCTGTGACCACGTCGGGGACAGAGCGAACCCAGTCGGGGGAGAAGCTCCAGCCGAAGCGGCGCTCGTAGAAGGCCGCGAGTGCTTCCCGCAGCTCTACGTCGTCAGCGGAGTAGCCGAAGTATTCGCGGTCCACGCAGTCCTGGATGGCACGGGCAACGGCGGGGCAGGTGTGAAAGTCGGACTCCGCGACCCACATGGGGATGACGTCATCGGGGTAGCCGCGCCACTTCTTCGTACCGCGGCGGCGCAGCTCCGCCAGGGTGGGCAATTCGAGTGTGCTGGAGTTGTGGCTAGTCATGGGCAACAGTGTACGCGCCCGGACGGGGGTGTAGACAACTCTGTCTACGTTGTGGCGTTGGGCGCTTAGTTAGAATCGAGTATCGATTGAACGCCAGAGCGACAGGCGTGTCGGCTGTCGATGGAGCTGTCGCGGTCCGGCGGATGGTCCCCGTGACCGATGAAGGAAGGTCAACATGAAGAATAAAACTCTGCGGATCGGCGCAGGCGTCGTCGGCGTGACCCTGGCGGCAGGCCTTGTCGCGTGCTCGGAGGAGGACACCGCTGCCCAGGGTGGGCGCACGATCGACAACTGCGGCATGGAGATCTCGATCGAGGAAAAGCCGGAGCGCATTGTCACCCTGCGCCAGGCCACCACCGAAAACCTCTTCGAGCTGGGCCAGAAGGACAAGATGGTCGGCACCAGCTCGCTGCGCGACAAGGTCCAGCCGAAGTGGCAGGAAGCCTATGACAACATTCCCGTGCTGAACAAGACAGTCGCGACGGCGGAGCAGGTGCTCGACGTGGACCCGGATTTCATCGTCGCCACCCAGCGCGGCAGCTTCGTCGAAAGCCTCACCGGCACCCGCGAGTTCTGGGCAGATAACGGGGTGCGCACCTTCGTCTCGAACACCGACTGCCCGGCGGATGGTACGACCGGCTTCGAGAACCTCCAGAAGGACTACGAGCAGCTGGGCCAGATCCTCGGCGCAGAAGACGAGGCCAAGAAGCTCATCGACCGGACCCAGGAGGCCGTCGATAAGGCGGATGTGAACTCCGGCAAGTCCCTCGCCTTCCTCTTCAACATCAACGACGCCGCCCCATGGGTCGACGGCCGCTACGGCATCTCCAACGATATCGCGAAGCTCACCGGCTCGACCAACGTCTTCGAGGACCTCAAGGAGGCCCGCAACGAAGTCAGCTGGGAGGCCTTCGCCGAGAAAGACCCGGACTACATCGTCGTCGCCGACATCTCCGGCCGCGGACTGCCGATGGATACTGCGCAGGAGAAGATCGACGAGCTCAAGCGCGAGCCCGCGACCAAGAACATGAAGGCGGTGCGCGAGAACAAGTTCATCGTCGTCCCGGGCGTTGGCCTGGACCCGTCCGTGCGCTCCCTCGAGCCGCTGGAGATCATCGCCAAGGAAGTATCCAAGGACGACTAGCTCCTAGCCCTGCTGCCTGCCCACCGGCCCCACGGCCGTGTCTGGGCGGGTCGCTACACTGGAGCGCATGTTAGATTTCGACACGCCTTCCAGCCTTCCCTACGAGCTGCCGGACTTCGCCAAAGTCGAGGTCAGCGAACTCGTTCCGGCCTTCTTCACCGCGGTGGACGACCACGCCGCGGAGATCTCGGCCATCGCGGCGAACCCCGAGGAGCCGACCTGGGAGAACACCGTGGAGGCCCTCGAGGCCTCTGGGCGGATGCTCGACCGCGTGCTCGCGGTGATCTTCAACTACGCCGGCACGATGGCCACCCCGGAGATCCGCGACGTGGAAGAGGCGGTCTCCCCGCCACTGGCGAAGCACTTCTCCGAGCTCTACCTCAATGAGGCGCTGTGGGAGCGCATCAAGCGGGTCGACGAGAACACTCAGATTGAGGAGGACAGCGAGGAGGCCGCGCTCATGGCCTACTGGCGCCGCAAGTTCCGCCGGGGCGGGGCGGAACTCGCCCCGGAGCAGCGGGATGAGCTCAAGCAAATCGACGAGCGCCTCGCCGAGCTCTCCACCCGCTTCGGCCGCGTCCTGCAGGAGCAGACCGAGGCCTCCGCCGTGCTGATCACCGAGGAGGCGGAGCTCGCCGGCCTCAGCGAGGCCACCCGCGAGGTGCTGGCCACCGATGCGAAGGAGGCCGGCAAGGAGGGCTGGCTCATCCGGCTCGGCCTACCCAGCGTGCAGCCCATCCTGGAGTCCCTCGAGAACCCGGAGGTCCGCCACCGGGTCTACGAGGCCTCCCTGCAGCGGGCGGGCACTGCCAACGATGAGACCCTCAAGGAAATCGCCCGCCTGCGTGCCCGCCGCGCCAAGCTGCTGGGCTACGCCTCCCACGCGGACTTCGTGGCGGAGGAGGAAACCGCCGGCTCCGTCGAGGCCGTCAAGGGGCTGCTGAACCAGGTGATTCCCGCCGCGGTGAGCAATGCCCACGGTGAGTACAAGCGACTGCTGGACAAGCAGGCCGTCTCCGCTGGAGCTGCCGGCGAGGAGAGCCCGGAGCTGACGGGCGCGGATTGGGCCTACTGGTCCGCCCAGCTGAAGCAGGAGGAACTCTCGGTCGACGAGGAGGAGCTGCGCAGCTACTTCCCACTGGACCAGGTCCTCATCGACGGCGCCTTCTACGCCGCCCAGCGTCTCTATGGCATCGAGGTTGTCCGCCGCGCAGACCTCGAGGGCTACCACCCGGAGGCCCTGGTCTGGGAGGTCCGCGAGGGTGCGGACAGCAGCTACCCAGGAGCGACCCCCGGGGAGGGTATCGGCCTGATCATCACGGACATGTACGCCCGCCCCACCAAGCGGGGAGGCGCGTGGATGAGCAGCTTCGTGGATCAGTCCGACCTGTTGGGAACCAAGCCGGTGGTCGTCAACGTCCTTAATATCGCCAAGCCGGCCGAACTCGCGCCGGGCGAGGTGGGACGAGCGCTGCTCAGCCTCGACGAGGTTGCCACGGTCTTCCACGAGTTCGGTCACGCCCTGCACGGGTTGCTCTCCGAGGTTCGCTACCCGAGCCTGTCCGGCACCTCCGTGCCACGCGACTTCGTGGAGTTCCCCTCCCAGATCAATGAGAACTGGGCCCTGCAGCCGGAGATCCTCGCTAATTACGCCAAGCACGTGGACACCGGCGAGGTGCTGCCCGCCGAGCTGGCCGCCGCCGTCCAGAAGCAGGCGCAGTGGGGCGAGGGCTTCGCCACCACCGAGTACGTCGCCGCCTGCGTGGTGGACCTGGCCTGGCACCAGCTCACCGAAGACGAGGCCGCCCAGGTTACGGACATCGCCGCCTTCGAGCGCCGCGCGCTCGAGGAGGCTGGCATCGATATCGCGGATAAGATCGCCCCGCGCTACCGCTCCGCCTACTTCAACCACATCTTCGCCGGCGGATACTCGGCGGACTACTGGTCCTACCTCTGGGCGGAAGTCCTGGACGCCGATGGTTTCCAGGCCTTCGTTGACACCGGGGCCGCCCGGGAGTCTGCGGTGGATGCTGACGAGGCAGCGACGAGCAACGAGGCGGGCGCCGACGAGATCGATCCGGACGATGTCCGCTTTGCCGGGGAGCGCTTCCGCCGCATGATCCTCTCGCGCGGTGCGACCATCGACTACGAGGATGCGTTCTGGATGTTCCGTGGCCGCCAGCGCAGCGTCGAACCACTGCTGCGCCGCCGTGGTCTGGCCGGTGCGGTTAACGGCTAAGCGCGCGCAACGAGTAGATTCTCGGTAGAGAGAACATGAATTGGCTGATCAACGCCTCGGTATGGATCCAGGCTCCGGTGGTGGTGGCGTTCCTGGCTGCCTTCGCCGGGGGTGCCTCCTGGCTGCTCAATAAGGTGCTCTGGGGGATTATCCCGCGAAGTGCCGAGGAGGCGGAGGTTCTGGGGCCAGAGAGCGTGAAGCTGCTGGCAGCGCAGGTTGAAAAACCTACGACCTCGGGGTCTGCTCAACGGTCCCCGGGTTCTCAGCCAGAGTGCGGCGCCGATGCTGATGGCGGGCGCTGCGGTGAACAGGAGAGTGTTTAGGAAACCATGAAGCACCATTCGAAGGTTCGGCAGGCCCTCGCCCTGCTGCTCGTGCTCCTTCTCGTGGCGTGGCTCGCGACTAACGTCCTTTAAGGTCTTCACCCCTTGGCGGTGGGGGAGGCCCGCAAAGATGCACGACTCGGGAAAATTGGCGTTTTAGTGATCTGCACCACTTATGTGTGTTTTTATAGCTGTAGCGAAATCTATTCCTGAGCTACGGTCCACAAAGGAGAATGATGAGGACGGAATACACCTCAGAACCGCTGTATACCATCGGCGAGAACGAGACGATTCTCACCGCGCTGCGTGACCTGCAGAAAGATCACCCCAGCGTGGTCTCCTTCAGTCGCCCGAAGAACTTCGACTGGGAGGACGTCACCACCACCCAGTTCCTCGACGAGGTCTACGCCGTCGCCCGCGGTCTCATCGCCAATGGGGTGAAGGCCAAGGATCGCGTCGTCATCATGTCGGAAACCCGCTACGAGTGGTCGCTGCTCGACCTGGCGATCCAGGCGGCGGGCGCGATCTCCGTGCCGATCTACCCCTCCTCCTCGACCTCCCAGTGCGCCTGGATCGTGCAGGACTCCGGCGCCAGCTTCGCCGTCGGTGAGACGCAGGAGCACTGCGAGCGCCTCGAGAACTTCATCCCCGAGGACGGCACCCCCACCGAGAAGGAACCGCTGACGCGTGTGCTGGGCATCAACCGCGGCGCCGTCGACATCCTCATCAACGACGGCCGCGACAAGAAGATCTCCCAGGACGAGGTGGAGGCCCGCATCGCCGACGTGCGTTCCTCCGATGTCTGCTCCATCGTCTACACCTCCGGCACCACCGGCCTACCGAAGGGCTGCATGGTGCTGCACTCCAACTGGCTCAGCGAGGCCCGCGGCCTGGGAACTCACCCGATTGGTCGCCTGGGTATGCCGGGCAAGAGCGCGGTGACCTTCCTGCCACTGGCTCACGTGCTCTCCCGCGCGGTGTCCTACCTGCTGCTGATCACCGGCTGCACTCAGACCCACTGGTCGGACTTCGGCACTCTGGTCACCGAGTTCCAGCGCTCCAATCCGAACATGATCCTGGGCGTGCCACGCGTCTTCGAGAAGGTCCACGCGGGCATGCGTGCTAAGGCCTCCGATGGATCCAAGATCGGCGAGAAGCTCTTCGAGCGCGCCGAGAAGATCGCCGTGGAGTACTCCAAGGCGCTGGACACCCCACAGGGCCCGAACCTTGCCCTGAAGACCAGCCACGCCATCTTCGACAAGCTGATCTACTCCAAGGTTCGCGAGGCCATGGGTGGGGAGCTGGAGTACGCCATCTCTGGAGGCTCGGCACTCAACGCGGAGCTCATGCACTTCTTCCGCGGCGTCGGCGTGTACATCTACGAAGGCTACGGGCTGACCGAGTCCACCGCCGCCATCACCGTGAACTTCGAGCCGGATAACATCATCGGCACCGTGGGCCGCCCCGTTGGCGGTAACACCGTCCGCATCGCCGACGACGGCGAGATCCTGCTCAAGGGAGACGTCGTCTTCGGCGGCTACTGGAACAACGAGGAGGCCACCAAGGAGGCCTTCGACGAGGACGGTTTCTACGCCACCGGCGACCTGGGCGCCCTGCTGCCGACCGGCCACCTGCGCATCACCGGCCGCAAGAAGGAAATCCTCGTTACTGCCGGCGGTAAGAACGTCTCCCCGGGTCCGCTGGAGGACATCCTGCGTTCCGCCCCGCTGATCTCCCAGGCTATGGTCGTGGGCGATGATCAGAAGTTCATCGGCGCCCTGATCTCCCTGGATGAGGATGCGGTGGAGAGCTGGAAGGCCCGCAACGGCATCTCCGCCAATACCTCGATCCGCGAGCTGGCGAAGAACCCGAACCTGCGCGGCGAGATTCAGGACGCGATCAACGAGGCCAACCAGTCGGTGTCCCACGCGGAGGGCATCAAGAAGTTCCGCATCGTCCACCGCGACTTCGAGGAGGAGCGCGGTGAGGTGACCCCCTCGATGAAGCTCAAGCGCTTCATGGTGGAGAAGAACTTCGCCGACGACATCGCCTGGATCTACTCCGAGAAGTAGCTGCCCGGCCCCAATCGCCGCCCCACCCGGTGGCGGTGAGGGGCCGAAAGCTCATATAAATCCCCGGACACGGCCAAGCCTCCCGGACGTACCCGCATCACTCACATAATGTGATGCGGGTACAGCCTTTTATGCGCCGCCCTACAGGGAACCGGAAGCTACAAGGCGAAGTGCCGGATGTCGTGGACGAAGCGAAAAAGGGAGGTCACGTGCACTACGATGCGTCGCTGCGCGTGCGCGACCTCACCCAGAACATCTACGACATCGGCGATGAAATCGCCGAGCACATCGAGCACATTGCCCAGGCCATCGCGGACTGGGACGGCGAGTTGGTCGAGGACTGCTTGCTCGAGTTCACCTCCGTCGTCCGCCAGGGGCGCAAGGAGGTCCGGCCGGGGCTCGCGGAGCTCAACGGCCTGCGCCAGGCCTTCGTCTCCGGCGTGCGCAGCGGCGAGATGTCCAATACCTTCCACCACCCCGGGCGCACCCTGTCCTTCCTGCGCAAAGGTGCACCCACACTGCCGACTGACAGCGGTGAGGCTGCAACCGGGGTGACGTCCTCTTCGCAGGACGCTGACGACGAAGCCCGGCCGCAGATGGCGACGACCGTCGGCTGGCGGCTGTGGCTGCGCGAGCGCAACGAGGAGCTCATCGGGGAGTTGGAGAAGCTGGCCGAGTGGGTCGTCCAGCAGACCGACCTGGCCATCAACGCGCAAGCCGTGCTGCTGCCGCAGGTCTTCAACGAGGCGGAGAAGCGCACTCGGGAGATCGTGGCGCACTGGCAGGAGGGCGTGGCCAAGCAGCCCGCCGTGGCGCAAGCCATGCGCGGGGAGGCCCCACCGCAGTTCCTCGCCGAGCGGGCGCGCATCGAGCAGCTCATCGTAAAGCTGACGAAGCGTCGTGGCCGGGTAGTGTAGCTGGGCATGACCAGCGGGCTGTATATCCACGTGCCGTTCTGCGCCTCGCGCTGCGGCTATTGCGACTTCAACACCTATACCCCCGCGGAGCTGGCCGCCGATCCCGCCAGCATGGGGTCCGCGCAGGGGCGCACCCCGGCCGGCTATCTCGACGCGCTCGAGGTGGAACTCGAGCTGGCGGCAGCGGCCTGGGATCGGCGAGGACTCTACGAGGGAGCATCCGACCCCGGGGTGAGCACGGTCTTCTTCGGCGGCGGTACCCCCTCCATGCTGGGTGCCGAGGGGCTGGTGCGTGCCCTCAACGCGGTGCGTCGCACTGTCGGCCTGGCCCCGGACGCGGAGGTCACTACCGAGGCTAACCCGGAGTCCACGAGCCCGGAATTCTTCGCCCGACTCCGCGAGGCCGGCTTCAACCGGATCTCGCTTGGCATGCAGTCGGCGGCGGGGCACGTGCTGAAGGTTCTGGAGCGCCAGCACACGCCCGGCCGCCCGGAACAGGCGGTGGCCGAGGCCAAGGCCGCGGGCTTTGAGCACGTGAACCTGGACCTGATCTACGGCACGCCCACCGAGCGCGACGAGGACCTGGCCCGCAGCGTGGATGCCGTCATCGAGGCGGACGTGGACCACGTCTCCGCCTACTCCCTCATCGTCGAGGACGGCACCGCGATGGCCCGCAAAGTCCGCCGCGGGGAGCTGCCCGCCCCGGACGAAGACGTCTACGCCGATCGTTACCGCATGATTGACGAGCGGCTCGCCCAGGCTGGTTTCCAGTGGTACGAGGTCTCCAACTGGGCCAAGCCGGGCGGGGAGTGCGAGCACAACCTCATCTACTGGCGCGACGGTCAGTGGTGGGGTGCGGGCCCGGGAGCCCACGGCTGCGTGCGACTGCAGGAAGGCACGGCGGCGCAGTACCTGCCGGCCGAGGCCGCGGAGCGCGTTGGCGCGGAAGACTTCTCTGGCATTACCCGCCTGGTCAACGCCAAGTACCCCGCCCGCTACTGGGAGTCCCTCATTCAGCGCCGCGACCTGCCTGCGGTGACCTTCGAGCCGCTGAGTCGTGCGGACCTGGCCACCGAGCACCTGATGCTGGGGCTGCGACTGCGGGAGGGAGTCGCGCTCGCCGGGCTGGCGGGAGCCGAGGTGGAAATCGAGCGCTACGAGCGCCTGGGGCTGCTCGAGGTCGATGCGTACGCGCAGCGTCTGCGGGTCACGGAGCAGGGTCGCTACTTGGTGGACGGCATCGTCACCGATCTGCTGCTCGCCATGGAGTGATCATGGAGTGAGTCGGGCCTTTCGCCTAGGCTGGGGGAGAAGCAGAACAGATGGTGGTGAGCTTTTTCCGTGACTAATCGCGTGCCGAAGAACCGCGCGTCGCTGTCGACCCAGCAACGACGCAGCGAGGTGCTGCGCGCCATCGTGTCGGACTACATCTCCCTGCAGGAGCCGGTGGGTTCCAAGATGCTCCTCGACCGGCACCAGCTGGGAGTGTCCTCTGCGACGATCCGCAACGACATGGCCGCCCTCGAGCAGGATGGCTACATCACCCAGCAGCATGCCAGCTCGGGGCGCATCCCCACCGCGAAGGGCTACCGCCACTTCGTGGACGGCATCCACGCGGTCAAGCCGATGAGCATGCCGGAGCGCCGGGCGATCCTGGACTTCCTGGAGCATGGGGTGGATCTGGAGGACGTCCTGCGCCGCAGTGTGCAGTTGCTGGCCCAGCTGACCCGCCAGGTGGCGGTCGTCCAGCTGCCGGACATACGCATCGGCCGGGTGAAGCACTGCGAGCTCGTGCACCTGACCACCCACCGCCTGCTCGTCGTCCTCATCACGGACACCGGGCGGGTCGACCAGCGCAACGTTGACCTCGCGGAGCCGCTCGCCGAGTCCGACCTGCCGCGCGTCCGCGACCTGGTCAACCACAGCGTCGTCGGACTCACCCTGGAGGAAGCCTGCGCGAAGATCGCCTCCCTGGCTCAGGAGGCCAGGTCGAAGACGGTACCCGCGGAGCTGCGGCCGGCCCTGATCGCGGTGGCGACCGTGCTGATGGAGACCATGGTGGAGCGCCCCAACGACCGGCTCATCCTCGCTGGTACCCCAAATATCGCCCGGGTGGGGGAATTAACCCCGGTGCTCGAAGCGTTGGAAGAACAGGTCGTCGTTCTCAAACTCCTCTCCGGGGTTCGCGACATGGGCATCCAGGTCAGCATCGGCGAGGAAAACGAGGACGAAGAACTGCGCAGCGCCTCGGTGATCTCCACCGGCTATGGCGCGGAAAACGCGGTCATGGGCGGGCTCGGTGTGCTGGGCCCGACCCACTTGGACTACCCCGGCACGATGTCTAAGGTGACCGCAGTGGCGCACTATGTATCCCGGATTCTGGCCGGGGAGTAGACTGCAAGTTTGGTTTCGATAGCGAGCAAAGGGGATAAAACTCACCGTGGCCCGTGACTATTACGGCATTCTGGGCGTGGACCAAAACGCCACCGATTCGGAGATCAAGAAGGCTTATCGCAAGGTCGCCCGCAAGTACCACCCGGACGTCAACCCGTCCGAGGACGCGGCGGAGAAGTTCCGCGAGGCAACCCTTGCCCAAGAGGTTCTCCTTGACCCGCAGAAGCGCCAGATTGTGGACGCCGGTGGCGACCCAGAGGAGCCGGGCTTCGGCCAGCCGGGCGGCGGCGGTGGATTCGGCACCGGCGGACTGGGCGATATCTTCGACGCCTTCTTCGGCGGTGGCGGCGGGGGAGCGGGCCAGCGCGTCCCCCGGGTGCGCCGCGGCAACGATGCGCTGCTGCGCATCTCGCTGAGCCTGGAGGAGATCTACTCCGGCATCAAGCACGAGGTCACCGTGGACACCGCGGTGCTGTGCGAGCCTTGCGAGGGGACGGGGTCGCAGTCCAAGTCTGAGCCGGTAGGCTGCCCCACCTGTCACGGGCAGGGCCAGGTCATGGAGGTTCAGAACTCCATCCTGGGCCGCGTGCAGGTCGCCCGCCCGTGCCACCGCTGCGGCGGCACCGGCGAGATTATTGAGGATCCGTGCGAGAACTGCCAGGGCGATGGCCGGGTGCGCGCTCGCCGGGACATCGCGGTGAATATCCCGGCCGGTATTTCCGACGGCATGCGCATCCGCATGACCGGTGAGGGCGAGGTCGGCCCGGGCGGCGGCCCGGCCGGTGACCTCTACATCGAGGTCCAGGCCGAGGAGCACCCGATGTTCATCCGTGAGGGCGATAACCTGCACGTCACCATCTCCGTCCCGGCGGTGGACGCCGCTTTGGGGACGAAGACCTCCCTGGAGTTGCTGGATGGCAGCAGCGAGTCGGTGGAGATCCCGGCAGGAACCCAGCCGGACGAGCAGATCCGCCTGTCTGGTCAGGGCATGCCGCACCTGCGCCGCGAGGGCCACGGCAACCTGATCGTCCACGTGGACGTCACCGTGCCGACCAACCTGAGCCACAAGCAGCGCGACCTGTTGGAGCAGCTGCGTGAGCACTCCAAGGAAGACGTGGCAGTGAATACGAAGGGTGGCCAGCACAGCGGCCTGTTCTCCCGGCTGCGCAAGCACTTCTCCCGCACCTAAGAAGGCGCGGGGAGGCCGCTAAGGCCGGCCTGGCCAAACACCCGTGCCTCGGCTCAGCCAGCCGAGGCACCAGCAGAAGAAGCGGAAAGAACCTAGTGACAGAATCGGTGTTCATCCAGCCCCTGCCCGAGGGGATTGCGGTCGGTGATTCCGTCCAGCTCACCGGGGCGGAGGCTCGCCACAGCCAGGTCAAGCGCATCGCCGACGGGGAGGCGGTCATCGTCAGCGACGGGGCCGCCACCGCCGTGCGCGGTGCGTTCTCCGCCGCGGGGGTTCAGGTCACTGAGCTGCTGGAGCTACCGCAGCCCACGCCTCGGGTGACGATCGTCCAGGCGCTTCCGAAGTCCGACCGCTCCGAGCTAGCGGTGGACCTGATGGTCCAGGCCGGGGCGGATCGCATCATCCCATGGGCGGCCAGCCGCTGCATCGCCCGCTGGGATAAGAAGGAAGATAAGGCTCTGGCCCGCTGGGAGAAAACCGCGTTCGCGGCCACCAAGCAGTCCCGCCGGCTCGTCCTTCCCGAGATCACCGGTCTGTTGCGCAACCTCACTGACCTGCCAGAGCTGGTGCCGACGCTCGCCGGGCCACAAACGACTGCGCGGCTCGGGATGCTTCACGAGGACGCCCGCGGCAACTTCCGCTCCTTCGTTGAGAGCGCGGCTGGGGTCGAGGACATCGTGCTGGTCATCGGCCCAGAGGGCGGCATCGCTCCGGACGAGCTAGCGACCCTCGAGGAGCTCGGCGGCCACGCGGTTGTTCTCGGCCCCGAGGTGCTGCGCACGGCCACCGCCGGCGCGGTGGCGCTGGGAGCGATTGGCGCCCTCACGGACCGTTGGGGCGCGGTAGGATAAGGCCCATATGGTTCCTCATAATGTCCGCACCCACGGAGCCCACGCAGCGCAGTCACCACGCTCGCGAGTCGCCAGCTCCACCCTCGAACTTCCTCCAGAAGCCGTGCTGGCCATCTCCGGTCCAGCAGATGAAAATCTCAGGATCGTCGAAGACGTCGTCGATGCAGACATCCTGACCCGCGGCAACCACCTGGTCTTGCGCGGCGAAGCCAGCGAGGTGAGCCGCACCCGCAAGATCCTGATGGAGATGGCCGCCATCGCCGACCACGGCCAGCCCGTCACCCCGGACGTCACCCGACGCATCATCGACATGCTCGACGAGCAGGGCGCAGTACTGAACTACAAGGCCGCCCCGATCGTCAGCTACCGCGGCAAGGCGGTGCGGCCCAAGACCCTCGGTCAGGAAGAGTATGTCGAGGCGATCGACAATTACTCGGTCGTCTTCGGTCTCGGCCCCGCAGGCACGGGTAAGACCTACCTGGCGATGGCCAAGGCAGTGCAGGCGCTGCAGGCCAAGGAAGTCACCCGGATCATCCTCACCCGCCCAGCCGTCGAAGCGGGGGAGAACCTCGGCTTCCTGCCCGGCACCCTGGGCGACAAGATCGACCCCTACCTGCGGCCCCTGCACGACGCGCTGCGGGAGATGGTGGACCCGGAGATCATCCCGCGGCTGATGGAGTCCGGCGTCATCGAGGTCGCCCCGCTGGCCTATATGCGCGGCCGCACGCTGAACAACAGCTTCGTCATCCTGGACGAGGCACAGAACACCACGCCCGCGCAGATGAAGATGTTCCTCACCCGACTCGGCTTCGGCTCGAAGATGGTCATCACCGGCGACCTGACCCAGGTGGACCTGCCGAAGAAGCAGCGCAGTGGCCTGGCCACCAGCCAGGAGATCCTGGATGGGGTGGACGGCATCCGGTTCGCCGAGCTCAGCAGCAATGACGTCGTCCGGCACCGCTTGGTGACCCGCATCGTGGACGCCTACGAGCGCTTCGAGGCCGAAGAGGAGCTCGCCCGCTTGGACCGTGAAGAAGAACAGGAATGGAGAACCCGCTAGTGAGCATCGAGGTTTTTAACGAATCCGGCTGGGGTGAGATCAACGAGGAAGAGCTGATCGACGTCGCCCGCTACACGCTGTGGACCATGGACGTCCACTCCAGCGCGGAGCTGTCCATCCACATCGTGGACGAGGAGACCATCGCCGACCTCCACCTGCGCTGGCTGAACCTGCCGGGCCCGACGGACGTGATGAGCTTCCCGATGGATGAGCTGACCCCGGGCTGGGGCCGCAAGGACGGCCCGCCGACCTCCCCGGCGATGCTGGGCGACATCATGCTCTGCCCGAGTTTCGCGAAGGGGCAGGCCGAGCGCGCCGGCCACTCTCTGGCCCACGAGCTGGACCTGCTGACCGTGCACGGTGTGCTGCACCTGCTGGGCTTCGACCACGTGACCCCGGAGGAGGAGCAGCAGATGTTCTCCATCCAGAATGAGGTCCTGGCGAATTGGTACGACTCCCAGGAGGAGCGCGGCGTGAAGTTCGGCCCGAAGCCAAGCGGTGCTGCAGCCTTCCCGAGCGCGGCCGACCGCGACGACACCGGCTCCGGCAGCTCCTTCAGCACAGGACCAGAAACCGAGCCGAAGTAAATGGACTCCTGGATAATAGCTGGCACTATTGGCCTGATCCTCGCGCTCGCGGTCGGCGCGATGTTCTCCCTTGCTGAGACAGCACTATCCTCGCTCTCTCCGGCGCGGGTCGAATCGCTGGTGAAGGACGAGCGCCCGGGGGCTCGCCGCTTGGCGAAGGTCATGGCCCGCCGCGCGGAGCACATCAACCTGCTCGTCCTGCTGCGCACCCTGTGCGAGGTCACGGGCACGGCGCTGATGGCCGCGGTGTTCGTCGAGGCTTTCGGCCTACACGTTTGGTCTCTGCTTGCCGCGATCCTGCTGACGGCGCTCATTAACTTCGTCGTCATCGGCGTGCTGTCTCGTACTTTGGGACGTCAAAACCCCTACTCCATCTCCCTGGCGGCGGCCCCGCTCCTGCTAGGGGTGAACCGGGTCTTCGGTTTTCTCGCCCGCGGGTTGGTGCGCGCCGGTTCGGTGCTCTCCCCGGGCCGTGGCTTTAGGGATGGCCCGTTCGCCTCGGAGATTGAGTTGCGAGAGATGGTGGACATCGCGACGGAGCGCGGGATCGTGGAGACCGACGAGCGTCGGATGATCCAGTCTGTCTTCGATCTGACGAATACGACTGCGCGCGCGGTGATGGTGCCGCGCCCAGAGATGGTGTGGATCGAGGACACCAAGTCCGCCGGGCAGGCGACGAGCCTGTGCGTGCGCTCGGGGCTGTCC
Organism: Corynebacterium sp. MSK039; assembly: GCF_030232315.1. NCBI lineage: Bacteria > Bacillati > Actinomycetota > Actinomycetes > Mycobacteriales > Corynebacteriaceae > Corynebacterium > Corynebacterium sp. MSK039. Next base: position 60,750 of record NZ_JASPJL010000007.1, on the reverse strand, counting down.
CGGCTTCCGGTGATCGGCGAGGACGTCGACGACATCGTCGGCATTGTCTACTTGAAGGACCTGGTCGCGCAGACGTACCACGACCAGGACGCCGGCCGTCACACCCCGGTGACCGAGGTGATGCGCAAGCCGAATTTCGTCCCCGATTCCCGGATGCTCACCGACCTGCTCGAGGACATGCAGCGGGACCAGGTGCACCTGACGATGCTGGTTGACGAGTACGGCGCGGTCGCGGGCCTGATCTCCATCGAGGACATCCTGGAGGAGATCGTCGGCGAGATCTCCGACGAGTACGACGCCGACGAGGACCTGCCGATCGAGGACCTGGGCGATGGCCGCTACCGGGTCAGCTCCCGGCTTTCCCTGGGGGAGCTGGAGGAGCTTTTCCGCGAGCAGCGCTACGAGGGCGGACACCACGGGGAGCCGAGGAACCCCTCCCGTGGCGAGCCTGGAAATGGGGAGGCAGACCACGAGGAACGCGGCGGAGAAGGCTCCTGGGAGGACCGCAGCTGGGTTCCGGAGCGGGCTACGGAGATCGAATTCAGCGAGGAGCAGCACGACCAGGCTGACACCGTGGCTGGGCTGGGCGCCCTGGAGCTGGGCAAGGTGCCGATGCCGGGGGCGGAGATCACAACCGCCGGGCTGCACCTGGTCTTCGAGGGCGGCCATAACAAGAGGGGGCGCTACATCGTGAAGTCCGCGGTCGTCAGCCGGGTGGACCCGGGGGAGGAACAGCCCGATGCGGATAGCGCCGAGGCGGTGGGCCCGTCCGGTTCCGGCGAGGCTGCCCCGCGGCGCGATGATTCCGCCCCACGGCCTGCAGTAGGGCAGAATGGGGAGGGTGACTAGCGAGATGAATTTCCCCGATGAGTCGATGCTCCCCGCCGATGCTGCTGCCAGCCCGGCAGCAGGCAACCCCGCGACCGAAAGTGCGGGTGCTGGGCTCGGCTTCGACACGCCCGAGGGCTTCCGCTCCGGCTTCGTGAGCTTCGTGGGCCGGCCGAATACCGGTAAGTCCACGCTGACCAACGCCCTGGTCGGGGAGAAGATCGCCATCACCGCCGATCAGCCGGAAACCACCCGCCACCCGATCCGCGGGCTCGTGCACCGGCCGAAGGCCCAGATCGTCGTCGTGGACACCCCGGGCCTGCACCGGCCACGCACCCTGCTGGGCGAGCGGCTCAACGACGTGGTCAAGGAAACCTACGTGGACATGGACCTGATCTGTGTGTGCGTGCCAGCCGACGAGAAGATCGGCCCCGGCGACCGCTGGATCGTGGAAAACGTCCGCCAGGTCGCGCCCAAGGTGCCGCTGATGGGCATCGTCACCAAGACCGATAAGGTCTCCAAAGACCGGGTTGGCCAGCAGCTGCTCGGCCTGCACGCCATGCTCACCGAAGCACTCGACGGCGCCGAGGTGGACGTCGTCCCACTGTCCGCCCAGGACGGATTCCAGCTGGACACCCTGGTGGACGTCATCGCTGAGAAGCTGCCCGAGGGACCGAAGTTCTACCCAGATGACCACGTCACCGACGACGACACCGAGACCCGCATCGCCGAACTGATCCGCGAGGCCGCACTGGAAGGCCTGGAGCACGAGCTGCCGCACTCGGTGGCTGTGAAGGTCGATGAGATCTTGCCGTCCCCGACCAGGGAGGGCGTGCTGAACGTGCACGCGGTGATCTACGTGGAGCGGGAGGGCCAGAAGGCCATCCTGCGGGGCCGCAACAACCGCCGCCTGTCGCGGATCGTGCACAACTCTCGCCTCCAGATCATCGAGATGCTGGGGCAGAACATCTACCTGGACGTCCGCCTGAAGGTGGCAAAGAACTGGCAATCCGACCCGAAGGCATTGGAGCGCATGGGCTTCTAAACCCACGCCCGGCCCGGCCACTGGGCGCGTCGCGGCACACCGGCGCGATCGCGCATCCAAGGAGTACACATGGATAACCCCGAGAACCAACCTTCCGACTTCTCGCCCCGCACCCCGGGCGAGCTGACACCTGAGCAGGCCCGGCAGGCCAATGAGACCTTCCTGCAGGGCCAGGGCATGGAAAATCGCACTCCGGAGTATCGGCCCAGCCCCGGGGCTCAGGACCCGCAGGGCGGCAGCTTCCTCGGCGCGCTTTTCGACTTCAGCTTCCGCCGCTACGTCACCCCGAGCGTGGCCCAGGTGCTGTACATGGTGCTCTTCGTGGTCATCGGCGTGGCCGCAGGGCTGGCGCTGCTGGGTGCGGTGAGCGTGTTCTTCTCCGGTCAGCCGCTGGGCTTCAGCCTGCTGGTCTTCGTCCTGGCTGTCCCGCCGATCGTGCTGATCACGGTGGCGGTGCTGGCGCTGTCCCGCGTCTACCTCGAGGTTGCAGTGTCCCTGATCCGCACCTCCCAGTCTGTGCAGGCCATCGACGCGCGCCAGGAGCAGCGCCTGCGCGCCATGGAACAGGAGCAGAACCAGAACCCGGGACAGAACCATGGCGCGCAGAACTAACCAGCCTGCGCAACAGGGGGCCTTCCTCCGAACCCTGACGGATTTCGGCTTTGACCGCATCCTTTCCCCCGGCTTCATCCGGGTGCTCTACATCCTGGGCATCGTGATCATTCTGGTGAACGCGGTGGTTATGACCTTCGGTTCGATGATTGGGCTGAGTGGGGTGGGCATCTCCATCAACGGCTTCGATGGTTCCGAGTTCTTCACCAGCTCCCCGGAGATCAGCTTCGAGCCGAACGTGGCCAATGTTCTGGTTTCCGGCGTGCTCTACGCTGTCCTCGCCTTCATCGAGATCGCCCTGCTGCGCGTCGGTTTGGAGATGGTCGCCGCCATCGCCGCGACGGCCACGGCCTGGCAGCGGATCCGTCGCCGCTCCGACGCGCACCCCGAGCTCATCGTCTAAGTAGCTGCCCCACGCGGTAGCCTGTCAGCCATGTCATCTTTCTCGCCTCGCCCGAACTTCCGGGACGAGGCTTTCGTCTTGCGCAGCTACAAGCTGGGGGAGGCCGACCTCATCCTCGTGCTGCTGACCCGCAGTCACGGGGTGGTGCGCGCGGTCGCCAAGGGCATCCGCAAGACGAAGTCCCGCTTCGGGGCCCGCCTCGATCGTTTCTCGAAGGTCAACGTGCAGGTCTACCGGGGCTGTAGCCTCGGCAAAATCACGGACGCCGCCTCCCTGGCTAGTTACGCCGGCCCCATCGTCGCGGACGTGGACAAATACTTCGCCGGGGCCGCGATGCTGGAGCTCGCCCAGATCCTCTCCACCGCGGAAGGGTCCTCCGAAGCCGTCTTTTCTAGCTTGGACGCAGGCCTCGCCCTGCTTGCCGGAACTGACCCAGCCACCCCAGAGCTGCCCCCAGTGAGCGTGGCCGATCGCTTCGTCCTCCACGGGCTCGCAGAAGCTGGCTGGATGCCCAGCCTCGTGGACTGCGCCCAATGCGGCCGTCCCGGGCCACACCGGGCCTTCCATCCGCGCGCCGGGGGCAGCGTGTGCGTGCTCTGCCGCCCACCGGGTTCGGCCACCCCGCCGCCCGAGGCGGTGCGCCTGCTGTGGCTGCTGGCTCACGATCGGCTGGCAGTGGCCGCCCAGGTCGCGGCCAATCCCGGCAATGTGCGGGTGGCCCACGAACTGCTGCTGGCACACGTCCGCCAGCAGCTAGAGGTCGCCTGCCCGGCCTACGCGGCCCTGTGAACCGATCGGACCCGGCCGGGAAGAATCATCCGCCAGCCGGTGGCGTCGTCCCCACAACAACGGGGTGACCGCGGGAGGGGATAACGGATCCGCGAGGTGGGGCTGGCACAATGGCTGTTGTGAAGAACGAAACCGCAACCCGAGAACAGATCGCCAGCCTGCCTACTGGACTTGTGCCGCGGCACATCGCGCTGGTCATGGACGGCAACGGTCGCTGGGCGCAGGAACGCGGCCTGGCACGCACCGAGGGGCACAAGCGCGGGGAGTCGGTGCTGATCAGCCTGGTCGAGGAGTGCCTGGAGCTGGGTGTCGAGGCGCTCTCCGCCTATGCCTTCTCCACGGAGAACTGGCGGCGCTCGGCCGAGGAGGTGCGCTTCCTCATGGGCTTCAACCGCGATGTGCTGCGCAAGCAGCGCGATTACCTGGACTCCCTCGGGGTGCGGATCCGTTGGGTGGGTCGCCGACCGCGTCTGTGGCGCTCGGTGATTAGCGAGCTGGAGCGCGCGGAGGAGCAGACGAAGCGCAACACCCGGATGACGCTGTACATGTGCATCAACTACGGCGGCCGCGCGGAGATCGCGGATGCGGCGAAGGCCCTGGTGGCGGAGGCGAATCAGGGGCGGATCAAGCCCCGGGATGTCTCGGAGAAGGATTTTTCCCGCTACCTCGATGAGCCCGACATGCCGGACGTGGACCTGTTCCTGCGCCCGTCGGGGGAGCAGCGGACCAGCAATTTTTTGATCTGGCAGTCGGCCTACGCGGAGATGGTCTACCAGCAGGTGCTCTTCCCGGACTACACCCCGGCTCACCTGCGCGGGGCGATCTGGGAGTTCGCTTCGCGGGATCGCCGTTTCGGTGGAGTGAAGTAGGATTGCTCTCTGGTTTTCTTTTCTGCTTCTCTGATTTTTTTAGGACGTCGCCGCCGCGGCGTGAGGAAGGCGTGATGGTTCGTGGTTGATCAGCCGGATCAGCGGCCCAACGAGCAGCCTGACGGGCTGCCGGCTGAGCAACCAGTGGAGCAGCCGACCAAGAAGCAGATCGCCACGTGGCGGCGCTATCTCGCCGACGAGCGGGCGGAGGGGGCCGTCTACCGCGAGCTGGCGCGCAGGAAGACGGGGGAGGAGCGCGAGATCCTGCTCGGCCTGGCTGAGGCGGAGGTCCGGCACGAGGCCTATTGGCGTGCCCGGCTGGGCGAGTACGTTGGCCTGCCGCAGAAGGCCAGTTTCAGCACCCGGATGCATGCCTTCTTGGCGGAGCGCTTCGGTTCGGTCTTCGTGCTTGCGCTGCTGCAGTCGGCTGAGGAACGCCGCAGCGGGGTGGCGGATATCGACGCGGCGGATTCCATCCTCGCGGACGAGGCCATTCACGCCGAGGTTGTCCGCGGTCTGGCGGCGCGTGGCCGGGCACGGATGTCGGGGGACTTCCGGGCAGCGATCTTCGGCGCCAACGACGGGCTAGTGTCGAATCTCGCGCTGGTGCTCGGCATGGTGGGCACCGGCGCCCCCTCCAACGTGGTGTTGGTGACCGGCATTGCCGGGCTGCTTGCCGGTGCGCTGTCCATGGCGGCCGGCGAATACGTTTCGGTGTCTAGCCAGCAGGAGCTGCTCGCCGCCAACGCCCCGGCGGAAGACACCGCGGGGGCGGTGCCCAAGCTGGATGTGCGGGAAAACGAGCTGGAGCTGGTCTACCGCGCCCGCGGCATGGCGCCAGAGGAGGCCCGGGCGAAGGCGCAGCGGGTCTTCGAGGAGATTCTTTCCTCCCCGGCCGTGGACGTGGGATTGACCCACGGGGATTCGGCGGAGGCAGACAAGGGGGACGAGGAGTCCACGGGCTCTCCGGTCTCCGCCGCGGTGTCGAGCTTCCTGCTGTTCTCCCTAGGTGCGATCGTGCCCGTGCTGCCGTACCTCTTTGGTGCGGAGGGGTTGAGCGCGGCGGTGATCGCCTGCGTGCTGGTGGGCCTGGCGCTGCTGCTGACCGGCGGGATCGTGGGCCTGCTCTCGGGTGCCTCCCCGGCTAAGCGCGCGTTCCGCCAGCTGGCTATCGGTGCGGGGGCTGCTGCGGTGACCTACGGGCTGGGGTCCCTTTTCGACGTCAGCGTCTAAAGCTTTTAGGACTTCTTGGCGGCGCAGTCGGCGCAGAGGCCGAAGACGTCCGCGGTGTGGCCGGTCTTCCGGAAGCCGTACTTCTTGGCGACGTCGCGGGCCCAGTCTTCCACCGGGCCGCCGTCGATCTCCACGGTGGTGCGGCAGTCATTGCACACCAGGTGATGGTGGTGGGTGTCCATGGCGCAGCGCCGGTAGAGGGTTTCCCCGGACTCGTTGTTGAGCGTGTCGATCGCCCCCATCTCGGACATCTGCTGCAGGGTGCGGTAGACCGTGGTGAGCCCAACCTTCTCGTCGGCCGCGACGAGGCGGGCGTGGATGTCCTGGGCGCTGGCGAACTCCTCAACCTGTTCGAGCATGGCGACGACCGCCGCGCGCTGCCGGGTGTTGCGTTGACCGATGTTGATTCCGCCGGTGGAGTTCTTGCTGACCATGAATCGAAGCCTAGCCCTGCCGACGCTGATTTTCAATAAGTTGTCAATAGTGAGTCTGGGGGTGCTTCGGCGGGGAGGGGGCGCACTGAAACGCCGAATTGCCATATCGGTTAAGATGGCCTCTGGTAAGCGACTGCCCTGGTGCCCAGGAATGCACGTCGCGCAACAGTGCAAGAAATTGCAGAACAGAGTTCGTTTTTAAAGGAGAGCGTCCCAGCATGGCAGGAAAAGTAGATGCCGTTGTCAACCTCGCGAAGCGTCGCGGCCTGGTTTACCCCTGTGGTGAGATTTACGGCGGTACCCGCTCTGCGTGGGATTACGGCCCGCTGGGCGTGGAGCTCAAGGAGAACATCAAGCGCCAGTGGTGGCGTTCGATGGTGACCAGCCGCGGCGACGTCGTCGGCCTGGACAGCTCCGTCATCCTCCCGCGCCGCGTGTGGGAAGTCTCCGGCCACGTGGACGTTTTCACCGACCCGCTGGTCGAGTCCCTCTACACCCACAAGCGCTACCGCGCCGACCACCTGCTGGAAGCCTACGAGGAGAAGCACGGCCACCCGCCGGCAAACGGCCTGGCTGACATCAACGACCCGGAGACCGGCCAGCCGGGCAAGTGGACCGAGCCGCGCGCCTTCTCCGGCCTGATGAAGACCTACCTGGGCCCGGTCGACGACAAGGAAGGCCTGGCCTACCTGCGTCCGGAGACTGCACAGGGCATTTTCACCCAGTTCAAGAACGTCATGAACTCCTCCCGCCAGAAGCCGCCGTTCGGTATCGCCCAGATCGGTAAGTCCTTCCGCAACGAGATCACCCCGGGCAACTTCATCTTCCGTACCCGCGAGTTCGAGCAGATGGAGATGGAGTTCTTCGTCGAGCCGGGCACCGACGAGGAGTGGCAGGAGTACTGGATCGAGCAGCGCCTGAACTGGTACGTCAACCTGGGCATTGACCGCGAGAACCTGCGCCTGCGCGAGCACACCGAGGACGAGCTGTCCCACTACGCCAAGCGCACCGTGGATGTCGAGTACGCCTTCCACTTCACCGGCTCCAAGTGGGGCGAGCTCGAGGGGATCGCCAACCGCACGGACTACGACCTGAAGACCCACTCCGAGGGCTCCGGCGAGGACCTGTCCTACTACGACCAGCAGAAGGAAGAGCGCTGGATCCCGTACGTCATCGAGCCGGCCGCCGGCCTGGGCCGCTCCCTGATGGCCTTCCTCGTCGACGCCTACACCGAGGAGGAGGTGCCGAACGCTAAGGGCGGCACGGACACCCGCACCGTCCTGAAGCTGGACCCGCGCCTGTCGCCGGTGAAGGTCGCCGTCCTGCCGCTGTCGAAGAAGGAGACCCTGACCCCGACCGCGGAGAAGATCGCCGACAAGCTGCGCGGTCTGTGGAACATCGACTACGACACCTCCGGTGCCATCGGGCGCCGCTACCGTCGTCAGGACGAGATCGGCACCCCGTACTGCGTGACCGTCGACTTCGACACCTTGGAAGATAACGCCGTCACCGTCCGCGAGCGCGACACGATGGAGCAGGAGCGCGTCTCCATCGACGAGCTCGAGGGCTACCTCGCACAGCGCCTGGCTGGCTGCTAATGAACAGCGACATCCGATGGGGCGTGCCCAGCGACGGGCACACCTTCCCGATCTACGCCGGACCAGCGGATGACATGGACCGCATCGCGGAGTTCGCCGACGAGCGCGGGGTTCAACACATCCGCTTCGGCGGCGACACCTGGCGGCTCACCGCCGACGAGGGACCGGAGGCACAGGCGGAGACCCCGACGGGCACCTGGACTGCGAAGGGGAACAGCGATAAGTTCCACACCGCGGACCGGGTGGCCATCAACGCGGACCGCCACGAAATCGGAATCATTGCTGAATCCCGACGCAACTTCGTCCTCGACATCGATGGCGAGAAGGCGGGGCAGTACAGTTCCGACAACCGGGGCCTGCGCAACCTCCACGTGGAGTTCGAAGGGCCGGGGGAGAAGCTGCCGCTGGATGTCCAGGTCTTCGTATCCTGGGTTGCCCGGCGTACCCTGGAAACTCGAGTGGTTCGAACCACGGGGATGTTGACGATGGCGCTGGCCATTTGCGTGGTCATCGCGATTGTCGTCTGGTTCACCACCTAGCCGAAGAATAAAATTCTTAAGGAGCATCATCAATGCCAAGTGGTCGCAAACTCATCCGTAAAGCGGTGAAGTACGGGGCACTGGCCGCCTCTGCCGTCGCGGCGGTGGACATCGTCCAGCCCAAGCACGCTATTCGCCGTAACTACCCGGTCCTGGGCCGCGCCCGCTGGCTGATGGAATCCATCCGACCGGAGATCCAGCAGTACTTCGTCGAGTCCAACACTGACGGCCGCCCGTTCGACCGCGTGACCCGCACGATGGTCTACCAGAACGCCAAGAACATCCCGGCGGAGGAGGCCTTCGGTACCCAGCGCGACCTCTTCGTGCCGGGCCACGACCACCTGCTGCACTCCACCCACCCGGTGCCGGCCCGCACCGATGCGCCACTCGTGCGCCTCGGCGGTCCGGAGTGCACCCAGCCCTACGACATCTCTCTGTTCAACATCTCCTCGATGTCCTTCGGCTCCCTGTCCGCCAACGCCGTGCTCGCCATGAACAAGGGCGCGGCGATGGGCGGCTTCATCCAGGAGACCGGCGAGGGTGGGCTGACCAAGTACCACCTGGAGTACGGCGCGGACCTGATCTGGGAGATCGGCTCCAGCTACTTCGGGTGCCGCACCGAGGATGGCCACTTCGACCCGGAGCAGTTCCGCGTCAAGGCGAACTACCCGGAGGTCAAGGGCATCCTCATCAAGCTCAGCCAGGGTGCGAAGCCCGGCATGGGCGGCATGCTGCCGGGCCACAAGGTCACCGCGGAGATCGCCGAGGCCCGTGGCATTGAGGAGGGGCAGGACTGCCTCTCCCCGGCGTGGCACTCCGAGTTCGACACCCCGCTCGAGCTGATGCACTTCGTCAAGAAGCTGCGCCGCTTGGCCAATGGCAAGCCGGTGGGCATCAAGTTCTGCGTGGGTTCCCGCCACGAGGTGCTCTCCCTGTGTAAGGCGATGCTGAAGGCGAAGACCGCGCCGGATTGGATCACCGTCGACGGTGCCGAGGGCGGCACGGGCGCGGCCCCGCTCGAGTTCCTGGACCGCGTGGGTACCCCGCTGACCGAGGGCCTGATGATCGTCCACAATGCCCTGGTGGGCACGGGCCTGCGCGACCAGGTCGCCGTCGGCGCGGCCGGCAAGGTCGTTGGTGGCGCGGACATTATCCGCCGCCTCGCGATCGGTGCGGACTTCACGATGTCCGCCCGCGGCATGATGATGGCCGCAGGCTGCATCCAGGCCAAGAAGTGCCACGACAACACCTGCCCGACTGGTGTTGCCACCCAGAACCCGTGGCTTTCCCGCGGCCTAGACGTGGACAGCAAGGCCGAGCGTGTGGCGAACTACCACCGCAATACGCTGAAGTCCACCACTCGCATTCTGGGGGCCATGGGTCTGCATGACGTCAGCCAGCTGGGCCCCGGCCACCTGGTGCGCCGCGTGGACCAGACCCAGGCCCGCCCGTACGAGGATCTTTACCCGTGGCTCGAGCCGGGCAGCCTGCTGGAAGGCAAGGCTCCGGACGACTGGCAGCGTGACTACGACCGCGCGACCTACGACCAGTACTCGATGCTGCCGCCGGTGCAGGGTCGTGTGCGCCGCCCGGGCCACCACTTCTTCGCCGAGGGCAACATCGGCAGCGTCTAGGGGTTAAACGTCCCGTGGGCTGGGGTGGTTCTGCCGGTGCGGGGCACCTGGTAACGACCTCCCACGGGGACGGAGACAGGACTAACGGAGCGCGAGATGCAGCGGTATCAGTACACGGAGCACGACTGCGCGCGCCGTCATGCCGTCGCACCGAAGACCCTGGGGCTGGAGGGATCGGTCCCGGATGGCCGGGAGGACTTCGACCGCGACCGGGCGCGCGTCCTGCACTCTGCGGCACTGCGCCGCTTGGCCGATAAGACGCAGGTCGTGGGACCGGGGTCGGGGGACACTCCGCGCACCCGGCTCACACACTCCCTGGAGGTCGCCCAGATTGCCCGCGGCATCGGCAAGACCCTGGGCGCGGACCCCGACCTCGCGGACTTGGCGGGGCTGAGCCACGACATCGGCCACCCGCCCTATGGCCACAACGGTGAGCGCGCGCTGGACGAGGCTGCGGCTAGCATCGGCGGCTTCGAAGGAAACGCGCAGACCCTGCGCATCCTGGCTCGCCTGGAGCCGAAGACCCTTGGGGAGGACGGCACCTCCTATGGTCTGAACCTCACCCGCGCCGCCCTGGATGCGGCCTGCAAATACCCCTGGGGGCCGACCGCCCCGGATGGCACCCCGCGCCGCAAGTACAGTGCCTACGAGTCCGACCTGCACATCCTGGAATGGATCCGTCAGGGCGCACCCGAGGGGGAGCAGTGCCTGGAGGCACAGATCATGGACTGGTCGGACGATGTTGCTTACTCCGTCCACGACGTCGAGGATGGCATGCTCTCCGGTCGCATCACCCTGGGTGTGCTGTGGGACCTGGTGGAGCTGGCAGCACTCGCGGACAAGGGAGCCCACCACTTCGGCGGGGAGCCCGAGGAGCTGCTGGAAGCGGCGGACCGGTTGCGGCAGATGCCGGTGGTCTCCCGGGCCGCGGATTTCCGCCACAGCCTCCAGGACCTGGTCGCGCTGAAATCGATGACTTCGGAGTTGGTCAGCCGCTTTGTGACGGCCGTGGTTACCGCGACCCGCCGGGAGTACGGCACAGGACCGCTGGGCCGCTATGCGGCGAACCTCGTCATTCCCGCGGAGGTCAAGGCCGAGGTCACGCTGCTGAAGTCCATCGCCGTGCTCTATGTGATGGACGAGAAGCTGCACCTGGCGGAGCAGGATCGCCAGCGGGAGCGCATCTTCCGCGTCACGGAGTTCCTGACCCGGGGTGGGGCCGGGGCGCTGGATCCGGTCTTCCGGCTCTGGTATGAAAACGCCGCTACCGAGGTGGAGCGCCGGCGCGTGGTCATTGACCAGGTCGCCTCGCTCACCGAATCCCGGCTTGAGCGCTTGGACGCCGCCGCTGCCGGCATCAGCGCGGCGTGGGCATAGTGGTTTCTTCGCGTTAATCCTCGGCGTCGGGGATCTCGCAGAAGCTTTCGAAGTGGTCGGAGGTGTAGTACCAGACCTCAGGGTCGGTCTCCGTGCCACCGCCGACGACGAGGCGGCGCTCTCCCCGGTGGTTCAGGCCCGGGGTTTTGACGGTGTACTCGCGGTAATAGCTGGACTTCTCCTTCGGCAGGAGGCCCTCGTAGTTGCCGAAGTGCTTGCCGTCGTGCGGGCCGTCGTCGGAGGGGGCGCCGGTGAGGATGTCCTCGATCTGCTCCCGGGCCTCTTCCGGCAGGGTGTCCACCGCGCACTCGGAATCAGCAGCGCTATCCGCGCCCGGGTTCTGCTGAGAGGAGTTGGAGGACTGCCCGGACTGGGAGCTGCCACCCTGGCCGCCGCCGGCGTTATCGTCATCGCCGAAGAGACCGAGTTGGCTCGCCCCGGCCAGCGCCAGGGCGACGACCACGCCGCCGACCGTTCCGTACTTACCCGCTTTAGGACCGTTGTTCTTCTGCGCCATAACAGCCAGTTATACCGGGCGGGGTAGGGCTAGTTGCCCACCGGGGTGATCGGCAGACGCAGCGCGGCCGGGGCGGTGGCAGGAACCATCGGGGAGGCCGGCTCCACGGCCTCGATGCGCTGATAGCCCTCGGACTGCTCCGGCCGCGGGTCCTCCTCGCCCTTGTTCGGCCACATCGCAGCGGCGCGCTCCGCGTTGGCGGTGATGGACAGAGAGGGGTTCACGCCGGGGTTGGCGGCCATGGACGAGCCGTCGACCACAAAGAGATCCGGCAGCCCCCACACGCGGTGATAGGGATCCACCACGCCGTCGTCCGGGGAGCTGGAGATTGAACAACCGCCGAGGAAGTGGGCGGTCAGCGGAATATCGACCACCTCGGACCACACCCCTCCTGCCAGGCCACCCTTGCGCAGGGAGGCCAGGATGCGGGTGGCCTTGTTCCCCTCCGGGATCCAGCTCGGGTTCGGCTCGCCGGTGCCTTGCTTGGAGGTCAGCCAGGTGAACTTCCCGAGCGTGCGCGGGTAGGTGGTCAGCGAGTTATCGCGAGACTGCATCACCAGGTTAATCACCGTGCGCTGCGACCAGCGGCGCAGGTTCAGCAGGCGAGGGATCTGGCGGAACTGGAGAACCAGCTGGCGGAGGAACTCGAGCACACGGGGGCGCAGCTTATCGCCGTCGGTCATGAGGGTCTGCAGCAGGCCCATGGAGTTCGAGCCCTTGCCGTAGCGGACTGGTTCGATGTGGGTATCCGGGGCGGGGAAGTAGCTGGAGGTGATGGCCACGCCTTCGGAGAAGTCCCACTCCGGGTCGTACTTCTTGAACTGCGCGCCGAGCAGGGCCTCGGAGTTCGTGCGGGTCATCGTGCCGAGGGAGTCCGGAAGCTGTGGCAGGTTGCCGTTGACCTTCTGCCGGTGCAGCAGGTTCTGGGTGCCCCAGGCACCCGCGGCGACGACGACCTTGTCCGCGGTGAAGCGGCGGGTCTTCTTCTTGCCCAGCAGGCCTCCCGTGGCCTTCGTATCGACGTTCCAGTCGCCACCCGGCGTGCGGGTGATGTCGGTGACCGTGGTCAGCGGGTGGACCTCGGCCCCGCCCTTCTCGGCGAGGTAGAGGTAGTTTTTCAGCAGGGTGTTCTTCGCCCCGTGGCGGCAGCCGGTCATGCACTCGCCGCACTCGTGGCAGGCGGTGCGCTGCGGGCCCGCGCCACCGAAGTACGGGTCCTCCACGGTTTCCTTCGGCTTGCCGTTCAGCCCGACCTTCTCGCCGAAGAATACGCCCACCGGTGCCATGCGGAAGGTATCGCCCACGCCGAGTTCCTCGGCGGTCTGCTTCGACAGCTTGTCCGCCGGGGTCATGGTGGGGTTGGTGACCACACCCAGCATGCGCCGAGCCTGGTCGTAGTAGGGGGTCAGCTCGTCCTTCCAGTCGGTGATGTGCGCCCACTGCTTGTTACGGAAGTACTCGTCCTCGGGCTGGTAGAGGGTGTTGGCGTAGTTCAGAGAGCCACCGCCCACACCGGCGCCGGCGAGGATCATGACGTTGCGCAGCAGGTGGATGCGCTGGATGCCGTAGCAGCCGATCGCGGGTGCCCAGAGGAACTGCTTGAGGTGCCAGGAGTTCTTCGCGAAGTCCTTATCCGCATAGCGCTTGCCGGCCTCCAGAACACCGACCTTGTATCCCTTCTCGACGAGGCGCAGGGCGGTGACGGAACCGCCGAAGCCGGAGCCGATGATGAGGACGTCGTAGTGGGTTGCGGCCATGGCGACCTACCTTCCCGGGTCTGTGGTGCACGCGATGGGTAAACATCGTGGCAGTTAAGTATGTCAGGGAACCTATGTTAAAAAGCCGGGCCGGTTTTGTCTGGCGAATGGGCGTTCCGCTCGGCCACAGCCCTTGTCTGGCGGGTGTATTAGCATGTCCGTTATGGGTAAGGGCAGGATCCCGGAGCGGGACATCGAGGCGATTCGCGAGGCGACGCCGATCGAGGAGATCGTGGGGGAGTACGTTCAGCTCACGCCCGGCGGCGTCGATTCCTTGAAGGGCTTGAGTCCCTTCAAGGATGAGAAGACCCCGTCCTTCCACGTCCGCCCGAATAAGGGCTACTTCCACTGCTTTTCCACCGGCGAGGGCGGGGACGTGTTCAGCTTCCTCATGAAGATGGAGCACCTGACCTTCCCGGAGGCCGTGGAGCAGGTCGCTGAGCGCATCGGCTACCGCATCAACTACGAGGGCGGCGGCCCGGGGCGGCGGGAGAAGCCCGGCACCCGCCAGCGGCTGATCGCGGCGAATAAGGCGGCCTTCGAGTTCTATCGGGAACAGTTCGCCTCGGACGCCCAGGGTGCGGATGTGGCCCGTCAGTTCCTCATCGACCGCGGCTTCACCCAGGAGCATGCGGATCAGTTCGGCTGCGGCTACGCCCCGCCCGGCTGGGACACCCTCACCAAGCATCTGCTGCGCAAGGGCTTCGAGTTCCAGGAGCTGGAGGCCGCTGGCCTATCCCGCATGGGATCCAAGGGGCCGATCGACCGTTTCCATCGCCGTCTGCTGTGGCCGATCCGTTCGGTGGCAGGTGACGTCATTGGTTTTGGCGCCCGTAAGTTGTTCGAGGACGACAAGCTGGGCAAGTATATGAACACCCCGGAAACCTTGTTGTACAAGAAGTCCAAGGTGCTCTTCGGTATTGACCAAGCCAAGCGCAGCATCGCGCAGAAGCACCAGGCCGTGGTGGTGGAGGGCTACACGGACGTCATGGCCATGCACGCCGCGGGAGTGGACACCGCGGTGGCCTCTTGTGGCACGGCTTTCGGCTCCGAGCACCTGGCGATGCTGCGGCGCTTCATGCTGGATGACCGCTACTTCCGCGGCGAGATCATCTACACCTTCGACGGCGACGAGGCCGGCCAGAAGGCCGCGCTGCGTGCCTTCGAGGGCGACCAGCAGTTCACCGGCCGCAGCTACGTCACCGTCGCGCCGGGCGGCCAGGACCCCTGCGACATCCGCCTGGAACGCGGCGACGAGGCGGTGCGGGAGCTGGTGTCCAACCGCATCCCCATGTTCGAGTTCGTGATCCGCACCCTGCTGGAGGGCTACGACACCGCCGCCGTGGACGGCCGTATCCACGCGATGCGGCGGATCATTCCGGTGCTCGCCGGGATTAAGGACGACGCCCTGCGCGACGAGTACTCCCGCCAGGCCGCCGGTTGGGTGGGTTTCGACGACCCGGACGACATCGTGGCCCAGGTGCGCGAGGAGGCCCGGCGCGGCCGGACGGAGAAGCCGAAACTGGAGCTCAAGCGCGGGGCGGCGCGCCGGGAACGGCTCGCGGAGGGTGCCGCTCCAGCAGGTCCGGGCGCGGCGAACCAGGGCGGTGTGTCTGGCGGCGAGGATTCCGGCGGTCACCTGCGGGTCGTGGCGGGCATGGAGCGCCCGGACCCGAAGGACGAGTTGTTGCTGGGTATCCGCGAAGTCCTAAAGCTGGGGCTGCAGGAGCCGGAGCTGGCGGGGCAGATCTTCGATCTCATGCCGCCGGAGAGTTTCCTGCACCCGACGTATATCGCGATCGTCAATGCGATGGCCGCGGCTGGTGGTGCCGCCCAGGCCAAGTCCGGTTCGGGGTGGCTGGACGCGGTGAGTAACAACGTGCCGGATGCGATGGGCCAGGCCGTGGTCTCGGAGCTCGCGGTGGAGGACCTGCAGGTCCAGCAGGAGCGGCTGCCGTACTATGCCTCGGCGATCATGGCCCGGATGCAGGAACGCTGGGTGAGCAACGAGGTTGCGGAGCTGCGCGCGCAGATGCAGCGCATGCGCCCGGATGAGGACAAGGAGGCCTATATGGCCACCTTCGCCGACCTCACCGCGCTGGAGAAGTACCGGCGCTCGCTCAACGAGCGAGCCAACGCTTACGGGGAATTCACCTTCGGAAACTAGTTTGCCCGCCACTCACGGACTGTGTGGGCGGTATGCCGAGCACCCCGGCACGCGGATCAGCGTCGCTGGTGGTGCAGCCGGCGAGAGGCGGGTTGGGGTGAGCTCTAGCGTGGCTTCTTGGGGAAGCGGGGGCGCTTGAATTCGGAGTCCGCGCGCAGCGGACGGTCGTTGGGGTGGGCGTCGTCCGGCTCGACGATGCTGTGCCCATCGGCCAGCGAGCTGCGGGTGTTGGCGTTCAAGTCGCGTACCTCGTGCATGCGCGGATCCGGGTCCAGGCGATTGGCCAGGGCCTTGCGGCTGGCTCGCAGCGCGGACTGGGCGACCTCAGAGTTGATCGCGGTTTCGTAGCCGCGCCGGATCTGCTCGTAACGGCGCCGCCCGGCCTTGGTTCCCATCAGGTAGCCGGCTGCGGCCCCGACAACGAACTGGATCATGAAGTTCAAGCCCTCCCAAACGTGGTGTGCACTCGGCCACCGCCCGCCCGGGTGTTTGGCTAGCGGTGGAGCTGTGAAAGCCCAGTCTACGTCATAACCCCGCCACGGGAATCAGCTTCGCCCGAGTGCGAGGGGCCCACATACTACCCGCGCAGCAGCCCCGGGGCGCACCCGCGGAACTTATGCCACCATGGAAAGCGCAAGTCAGCGCCCCGCTGAACGGGTTGACGTCCTAAAAGGACGGACCGAAGAGCAGCGGTGGTGCCAAAAATTTAGACACAGCAGGAGGAAAGCATGACACAGAGCGTTAAGGCGGTTGTCTCGCGTGGCAAGGGCGACCCGGTGGAGCTGGTGGATATTCAGATCCCCGCCCCGGGTGCGAACGATGTGGTTGTGCAGGTGCAGGCCTGCGGCGTGTGCCACACCGACCTGGCATACCGCGATGGTGGCATTACGGACGATTACCCCTTCCTGCTGGGCCATGAGGCCGCGGGTGTGGTTTCGGAGGTCGGTGAGGACGTCACCCACGTCGCCGTCGGCGATTACGTGGTCCTGAACTGGCGCGCGGTGTGCGGCGAGTGCCGTGCTTGCAAGAAGGGTCAGCCGCACTACTGCTTCGATACCTTCAATGCCTCGAAGAAGATGACTCTCACTGACGGCACCGAGCTGGAGCCCGCCCTGGGCATTGGTGCGTTCGCGGAGAAGACCCTGGTCCATGAGCGTCAGTGCACCAAGGTGGATCCGGAAGCGGACCCGGCGGCTGCGGGTCTGATGGGCTGTGGCGTGATGGCAGGCCTGGGTGCCGCGGTGAATACCGGTGAGATCCAGCGCGGCGAGTCCATCGCCGTCATCGGCCTGGGTGGCGTGGGCATGGCCGCCGTCGCTGGTGCCGAGGTCGCCGGAGCTAGCACGATCATTGCGATCGACATCTCCGAGGACAAGCTCACGCGCGCGAAGGAAGAATTCGGCGCGACCCACACCATCAACTCCCGCGGCCTCACCACCGATGAACTGGTGGAAAAGGTGCAGGAGCTGACCGGCGGTTTTGGTGTGGACGTCGCCGTGGACGCGGTGGGAATCCCGGAGACCTTCAAGCAGGCTTTCTACATCCGCGACCTGGCCGGCCGTGTGGTGCTGGTGGGCGTGCCGACCCCAGAGATGACGCTGGAGCTGCCGTTTTTGGACGTGTTCTCGCGCGGTGGCGCGCTGAAGTCCAGCTGGTACGGCGACTGCCTGCCGGAGCGAGACTTCCCGACCTATATCGACCTCTACCGTCAGGGCCGTTTCCCGCTCGACCGCTTCGTGGACGAGCGTATCGGCATCGAGGACGTGGAGGCCGCCTTCGAGAAGATGCGGGGCGGCGAGGTCATGCGCTCCGTGGTGGAGTTTTCTTAAAACCCCTCGCTGCGGGGCTCGCGGCGCTGAGTTGCCGGGGTATTGGCACCCCAATGAAGGAGAAGAATAATGAGCGATAACGCGATGACGGACATCATTTCCCCAGGCCAGCTTTCTGGCGCGGCCAAGAAGCTGCGGGTGACCCGCGTGATCACCAACGGCACCTTCGCCCTGGATGGCGGCGAGTGGGACGTGGAGAACAACATCTGGGTCATCGGCGATGATAAGGAGTGCTACATCATCGACGCCGCCCACGAGCTGGACCCGATCCAGGAGGCGGTCGACGGCCGCGAGGTCAAGGCCATCCTGTGCACCCACGCGCACAATGACCACATCACTGTGGCGCCGGAGCTTTCCCAGATCTTCGGCGCGGACATCTACGTCCACCCGGCGGACCGCGTGCTCTGGGACCAGAGCTACCCGGACTTGGAGCCGAAGGAACTGGCCGACGGCGACGTCTTCGAGGTTGCCGGTGTGGAGCTCAAGACGATGAACACCCCGGGTCACTCGCCGGGCTGCTGCGTGTTCTACGTGCCGGACGCGGACGTGCTGTTCTCCGGCGACACGCTGTTCAACGGTGGTCCGGGTGCGACGGGGCGGTCTTTCTCGGACTTCGACACGATCATCGAGTCGATCAAGACGAAGCTGCTGACGCTGCCGACGGAGACGAAGGTGCTCACCGGCCACGGCGATTCCACCACCATCGGGGACGAGGCCCCGCACCTGGACGAGTGGATTAAGCGCGGCTACTAGTGCGCTGGATCGGGGCCTCAGGGGTCTCGGTCGAGGGGCTGTGGGAGTTTTCCCGCGGCCCCTTTTCCTCGTCTTTGGTGCATCTTTTTGCGTTTTACCGTGCCACCGTGGAGCCCCTTGCCATATACCCCCAGGGGGTATAGGGTCGGTGGTGGAAAGGGGATGGAAAACTTGTCTCAACACCAAGACAGCTCGGCCACCGAGGTGGGCGCCATCGGGGCAGCCCAGCCAGTTCTCGACCTGGACTACCAGATCACTGGCATGACCTGCGCTTCGTGCGCGAACCGGATCGAGCGCAAACTCAACAAGCTGGACGGGGTGACCGCCTCCGTCAACTACGCCACGGAGAAAGCGCACGTCGAGCAGGACGGCGCCGCCGAGGCAGTGACGGATGAGCAGATCCGGGAGATCATCGCGGACATGGGCTACGAGGCCCAGCTCTCGCAGCCGCTGGCTTCCCGCCCGGCCGCCGGTGACCCGCAGGGCGGGGCCGGCGAACAAGGGGCGGCGGACGCGGCCCAGCCTGGGGCCGAACCGACGTCCCAAACCTCGGCGGAGCAGGCGGCAGAGCGTGAGCTGGAGGGCCTGCGAAACCGCCTGATCGGCTCCCTGTGGCTGGCGATCCCGGTGATCGTGCTGGCCATGATTCCGAACCTGCAGTTCACGAACTGGCAGTGGCTCTCACTGACGCTGGCCGCGCCCGTGATCGTGTGGGCCGGCTACCCGTTCCACCGCGCAACCTGGCTGAACATCAAGCACGGCGCGGTGACGATGGACACCCTGATCACCGTGGGTACCGGGGCGGCCTTCCTGTGGTCGCTGGTCGCGCTATTCTTTGGCACCGCCGGCGAGCCAGGCATGAGTCACACCTGGAACCTGTTTAATGTCCACAGCGACCCGATGGGGGATATTTACCTCGAGGTCGCCGCGGGCGTGATCATGTTCGTCCTGGCGGGGCGCTACTACGAGAAGCGCGCGAAGCATCGTGCTGGCGAGGCGCTGCGTGCGCTGAGTGAGCTGGGTGCAAAGGACGTCGCCGTCGTTGACGACGCCCAGGGCGGTAACGAGCGCCGCATCCCGATCGGCCAGCTGGCCGAGGGCATGTACTTTGTGGTGCGCCCGGGCGAAAAGATCGCCACGGACGGGCGAGTGGTGGCAGGAAGCTCCGCAGTGGACGAGTCCATGCTGACCGGCGAATCCGTGCCGGTGGAGGTCGCCCCGGGTGACATGGTGACGGGCGCGACCGTCAACGCATCGGGCCGGCTGATCGTTGAGGCCACCCGCGTGGGCTCCGATACCCAGCTGGCGCAGATGGCCAAGCTGGTGGAGCAGGCACAGTCCGGGAAGGCTGATGTGCAGCGGCTGGCCGACCGCGTGTCCGCGGTGTTCGTGCCCGTGGTCATCGCCCTTGCAGTCATCACGTTGGTCGCCTGGCTCCTGATCACGGGTGATGTGGGTGCCGCGATGGCCTCGTCCGTGGCGGTGCTGATCATCGCCTGCCCGTGTGCGCTGGGCCTTGCCACCCCGACCGCGCTGCTGGTCGGTACGGGCCGGGGCGCTTCGATGGGCGTGCTGATCCGCGGGCCGGAGACCCTGGAGCAGACCCGTGGCGTGGATGCCATCATTCTGGATAAAACCGGCACCATCACGACCGGCGAGATGACGGCCACCGAGGCCTGGCTCGCGCCGGCTGCGGACTCGATCGCGGATGGTTCCGGCAAGGCCGGGTTCAGCGAGGCGGACCTGTGGCGCATCGCCGGAGCGGTGGAGAATCACTCCGAGCACCCGATCGCCCAGGCGATCGCCGAGCGTGCCCGCAAGGAAATCGGCGGCGAACTGCCCGAAGCGGAGGACTTCGAGTCCGTCCCGGGTCGCGGCGTGACCGCCACCGTCGACGGCGTGACCGTTCAGGTCGGACGCGGCTTCGAGACCTCCGACGGCACCACCGTTGGCGCCGAGATCGTCGAGCGCAGCGGGCTGGGCGGCACCGTGGTTCCGGTGCTCGTCGCCGGTCAGCTGGCTGGTGCGGTCGCCGTCGAGGACGCGGTGAAGCCGGACAGCGCGGAGGCCATCGCTCAGCTCAAGGAGCTGGGCCTGGAACCGATGCTGGTCACCGGTGACAACGAGCAGGTCGCACGTGAGGTCGCCGGCGTCGTGGGGATTAACCCCGAGAACGTGCGGGCAGGCGTGATGCCCGCCGATAAGGTCACCGCGGTCAAGGATCTGCAGGCCGACGGCAAGCGCGTGGCGATGGTTGGCGATGGCGTCAACGATGCCGCCGCGCTGGCCCAGGCGGACCTCGGTATCGCCATGGGCACGGGGACGGACGTGGCTATCGAGGCCGCGGACATCACCCTCGTGCGCGCCGAGATGAGCGCGGTGGTGGACTCCATCCGCTTGTCGCGCAAGACCCTGCGCACCATCAAGATGAACCTGTTCTGGGCCTTTGCCTATAACGTCGCGGCGATCCCGCTGGCCGCCTTCGGCCTGCTGAACCCGATGCTGGCGGGTGCGGCCATGGCACTGTCCAGTGTGTTCGTGGTCTCGAATAGCCTGCGACTGCGTGGCTTCAAGTCCATCCAGCCTGAGGTTGAGGAGAAGTAGTCACCATGGATAATGCGAAGCCAGCAACCAAGAGCGACTGCCACGCGCCACAGCACGGCGAGCCCGCGGCCGACGGCAAGGTTGATCACAGCGAGAAGCCACTCAGCGGCCACGGCGACCGGGCCAAGCTGATCGCGCGGCTGAAGCGCATCGAAGGCCAGGTGCGCGGTGTGCAGCGGATGGTTGCCGAGGAGGAGTACTGCATCGACGTTCTCACCCAGATCGCGGCACTGCAGTCCGCACTGAAGGGGGTGGGCCTGGTGCTGCTGGAGGAGCACATGGCCCACTGCGTGGTGCAGGCCGCCCGCACCTCGGATCAGGCTGTGGAGGAGAAACTGGAGGAAGTGTCGCAGGCGATCGCGCGCTTCACTCGCTAACTGCCTAAGGGCGGGGTGAAGGATACGAAAACCCCGGCGGGGCTGGTGCTCTTTCCAAGCTGCCGGCCCGCCGGGGAGCCGCCCCGCGTCGGGCGGCGAATGATCTTTGTGGGACCAGCGGGGCTCGAACCCGCGACCAGCGAATTATGAGTTCGCGGCTCTAACCGACTGAGCTATGGTCCCGCCACCAGGTCATTGAACCATACCGTAGCCTTAAAGCCGATATTCCGGGTCTGACCTGCTGATTTGGTGCTTATAGGCTTGCTGGGTAGAGTGTCTATTCGTTGCCAAGATGGCATATTCCCCCATAGCTCAATGGCAGAGCACTCGACTGTTAATCGAGTGGTTGCTGGTTCGAATCCAGCTGGGGGAGCAACACCACAACCCAGGGTCCAAAGCCCTGGGTTTTCTTCTTTTCTACCGACCTGTGAACCTATTCCGGGTTAAGTAAAGAAAAGTGTGTCTTTTCCGGGCGTGTTGCGGTTATTTGATCCAGCCTTTTTGGATGCCGAGGTTGTGTTGGTAGCTGGTGTCGATGGCGGTGTCGTATTCTGCTGGTGCACCGATGTCATTGGTAGTGGCTGTGGTGTCGTGAAGCGTCCTGGGTTTAGTTCCTACCTCAGCTAAGGAAGGATTGAACTATGCCTAGAAAGTATTCCGTCGAGTTCAAGGAGAAGGCGGTCCATCAGATCATCGAAATGGTCCGCTTGGAGTCCTGCTCACTGCAACGCGCCTACACGGAGGTCGGTGAGCTGCTTGGAGTATCTCACCACACGTTGCGGGCTTGGTATCGTGACAGCGCTTCAGTACGTGATGACTCTGACGCTTCAGGCGGCGAAACGATGGAAGAAGAGCTCAAGCGTTTGCGCCGCGAAAACCGTGAGCTGAAGCGAGCAAACGGGATTCTTAAGACTGCTTCGGCTTTTTTCGCAGCGGAACTCGACCGACCCACGACCAAATGATCTCTTACATCGACGCGTATAAGGATCAGTTTGGGGTCGAGGCCATCTGCCGAGTCCTTAAACAAGCAGATCGTGGATTCATTACTTCACGCGGCTACCGCAAAGCCACCACACGTGTTCCCAGTGCAAGGACCTTAAGCGATAGCCTTCTCATCCCAGAGATACAGCGTGTGCATGCGCAGAATTTCTCGGTTTACGGTATCCGCAAAATGTGGCACGCGATGAACCGTGAAGGCTTTCATATCGGCCGCGACAAGACTGCACGTCTGATGAAGCTAGCTGGTGTTTCCGGCCGCAGACGTGGACGAACCCCCGTGACAACGACTAGCCCGAAGGCACCGGATCATCGCCCGGACCTAGTGCAGCGAAACTTTCGTGCACAAGCACCAGGAAGGTTGTGGGTTGCCGACATTACTTACGTTCGCACCCTGTCAGGATTCGCCTACACCGCGTTTGTCGTGGATGTCTACAGTCGAAAGATTGTTGGTGTTGCTACACGCTCGACGATGCGCACCGATGCGCTGCCTATGGAGGCCTTGGAGCATGCGTTAACGACTGCAGGGCGAATCCATGGAAACCAGCTGATTCACCACAGTGATCGGGGCAGCCAGTACGTGTCACTGAAGTATTCCACCGCTCTCGCGGATTCAGGAATCCGGCCGAGTGTGGGAACAGTCGGCGATTCTTATGACAATGCTCTAGCTGAGGCCGTCAACGGTCTCTACAAGGCGGAACTGATTCATGCCCAAGGCCCGTGGACGTCGGTCGGAGAAGTCGAACTGGCCACCTTGCGGTGGGTGCATTGGTGGAACACTAAGCGGCTTCACGAAGCTTTGGACTACGCCACCCCACAGGAAGTAGAAACCGAGTACTATCTCACCCAGCCCATCAACACAGGGGCGTAAAAGAAGCGGAACTAAACCCAGGACGCTTCAGTCGTGGGTGATCAGGTCTGTTGCTGTGGAAAGTGCGTCTTGACCCCATCGTTGGTCCCTGGCGATCTTGACCGGATCGTTAGGGACTTCTGTATGTAGATACAGCCACCAATCCATCACTGTGCGTTGATGCGGTAGTGATAGTCCGCGGTGTCTGCGGGCTAGTTCTTTTATGGGGGCGTTGATGCCACCTTCGAGGCTGTTTGTTGTTGCTGCAAGGTTGTCGGGGTCGATGGTTGTTGGTGGGGGTTGCAGGTAGGTAAACAGCAGGTCTCTGCGGTGCAGAGATAGCAATGATTGATAGGCCGCTCGGACGCGTTGGTGGGTGTAGACCTTGGTGTAGGCGCCGGTAGCGGGGTCTTTGATGGTGGTTTTCTCGTTCATCCATTCCCGGTAGGTGTGGTCGAATTCGTGCAGGTGGGCGACCCATGTGGAGGCTTGGTCAAGGTCGGTGATGCGAGTGAGTTTCAGGGCTAGGCGGTAGAGGGTTTTGCCGGCATCGGTGCGGGGGTTGCTGGTGGTGTGGCGGCGGACTGTTCGTTGGGCGTGGACGAGGCAGCGTTGGATGCGTGTTGTTGGCCAGCAGTGGTGGATGGCTGATTGGGCACCTTGTCCGCCGTCTGTGACTGCGATTAGTGGTGCGGCAATGGGGCGTAGGAGTTCGGTGTAGGCGGCGGTGGTTTCGTGTCTGGCCCAGGTCCAGTTGATGACGTGGGTTTTACTGGCTGCGATCAGGAGGCATCCGGACTTTAGATAGGTCGCGTCGAGGAAGATTTGGTCATGGATGCGGAATGGTCGATGGTGGGTGTGGGGATGATCCACCAGCACCATCGGAATCGGTGGTGCATGGTTTGCCTGGTTACGCCATGGTGTGCGGCGAAGGTGGTTAGAGATTGGGTGCCGGTGGCCCATTGGATGAACAAAGCCATGGTGGCGGTGTTTTTGTTGTGAGTTTGGGTATTGCGGGTAAAGGAGTGTCCGCAGTGGGTGCAGCGCCAACGGGTGGTTGATTTGCTGGTGGTGCCGTTTTTCTTTGTGTTGTTGCCGCATAGTGGGCAGCTGGGGCGGTTGGTGGTCATCCTTTAATCCAACCGGTGTGCGGTTAGCACAAATGTGGCCGGAGGTGCGGGATGGTGTGGGTAATAGCTTTCGGGGAGCTATTCTTTGGTGATTTGTGGTGTGTGGTCTGGGGTTATGGTGGCATGCGGGCACACTTTTCTTTACTTAACCCCCTATTCCCAGTACCGGGCTGGGGGTGGTGCCAAGATTTGGTGGACGGGTTAAGCCTTAGTAAGCTTCCTCCTGAGCATTCCCCCATAGCTCAATGGCAGAGCACTCGACTGTTAATCGAGCGGTTGCTGGTTCGAATCCAGCTGGGGGAGCAAAAGGCCCAGGCTTTAAAGCCTGGGCCATATTTCTTTCCACAGCCGGGGCGCATGCTGGGAGGGGTACGCGCCACCGCGCTAACCGGAGCTAGCGGGAACTATCGTCTTCGCTGTCCGCGTCTTCCTTGGAGTGTTCCTCCGCGTCCGAATCAGAATTAGATCCGGAGACACGTTCAGTCCAGTACGCCTCCATCGCTCGGGCATCGTTGGCGATCTCCGCCTCTGCCTCGGCCCGGGCCTCAGCGTCAGCGACGGCCTTCTCGAACGCCTCGCGCTCGATCTGCTCGCTGGCCTTCTCCAGCACGGAGATGGCGGCGGCGAGGAGTGCCACGGCGAAGACCGGCTTGTTGGTCTTGAACTCCGCGTCGGTGTTTTTCGACGTCGATGCCCGGGATCAGTGCCAGGTGGATGGAGCGCTCACCGCTGGAGGCCTGCGCCAGGGCGGTGCGGGCGCGCCGGGTCATCGCGGCCTGGGTTTCGCGGCGCCGGGCCGGGGCTACCGTGGCTGAGCTTAGCTATGCGCCCCGGCCAGTCGCGGCGCGCTGCTGTCCACACTTGGCGGGAGGGTGGATTCCTCCTGGACGCCATTGCTGGTCGCCCGGGTGGTGACGGAGCCGGTCGTACCCTGCGCGGTGCGGTAGGTGACCTGGACGGCGTCGTCCCCGAGGCGTTGAATTCCGGTGACGGCGGTGATCAGCCGCGGTTGCGGGGAGTTTACCGGGTTGCCGTTGTGATAGAACAGCACGGCTTCCTTTGGCCCGTCGTGCTCGCCGGCGATGTGGATCCAGGACAGCGTCTTGCAGGGGTTATAGCGGTTCGCCTTCAGCGTGTAGTGGAAGCTGCCGCCGCCAGCCATCGGGATGGTGGTGTTGTTCAGCGGTGGGGCGCTGCGGTTGCGGCAGTTGTAGTCCGGCGCGCTCGGCGCCGGCGTTCTTGGGGTGTTTGCCGCCGCGTTGCTGCGGTCGGGTTGTGGCGCACCGTTGTGGGGCGACGTCGCCGGCTCCGGCGTGCCCCCGTGTGCCGGGTCGGTATCGCTGGCCGTGGTGGGGTTGGGGGCGGCGTCGCTGCTTGACGTGCTGGGGGAGGCGTCGCTGCTCGTCGTCGTGGGCTGAGCACTCGAGGAGGTTGCGGAGGTCTGCCCGGTGGGTTCTTCTTCCTCCGAGCCGCAGGCGGTCGCGGTGGCGAGCAGGGGGAGGGTGCACGCCAGGAAAAGTAGCTGGCGGGACCGGGATCGGGCAGGTGTTGGGTGGGCCACGATCGTCTCCTTCCTCTGGGCCTGCTGAACAGCGGCGTTAACCACACGACGTTAATCTCACGGTGTTGATCACGCAGTGCTGGTCTCACGGTGCTGAACGCGCGGGGTGAGCTGTTGTGAAAGCCAGTGTAACGGCCGGGGGTGTGGCGCGGGTATGTCAGGTTGCTTGGGTGCATCGCGTTGTCTGCCCCGTGCGCTAACTTTAGGGGCATGACGAAGCCACAGAATCACCACTCTGATGACCCCGGCGCCGAGGGCGGGGACGCCTCGGGCCCGCAGCCACCGCAGTACCGCCGCCCCGGGGATACCCCAGCCGGCGATGGTGCCGGACAGCCGGGCGCCAACCCTTGGGCTCAACCGGGCGCTGGCCCGTCCGCGCAACAAGGCTCCGGTCAGTGGGGGCAGCAGGATCCGGGCCAGTGGGGACAGGCTGGCGCCGGGTATGGCGCTGGTGCATCCCAGCAGTGGGCGCAGCAGAACCCCTATGGCGCCCAGGGGCAGGCTGGCCAGTGGCAGGGACAGGGCTATAACAACCAGGGATACGGTGGGCCGAACTACGGCAACCAGGGCTACCCGGAGCAGAGCTACGCGGGCCCGGGTGGAGAGTGGCAGGGCCAGGGTTACGAGAACCAGGGCTATCAGGAGCAGCCGGAGGAGAAGTCCAACGGGCGCAACATCCTGATCATCGTGCTGCTGGTCCTGGCGCTGTTGGCTGCCGTGGCCTTCGCTGCCTTCTGGTTCACCGGCAAGCCAGGCGAAGGGAAGAGTTCCGAGCAGACCACCGTGAGTTCGTCCGAGGCAACGGATGCCCGTGGCACCGAGGACGAGGACGCCGACGCTCAAGGGGACGACCGCGACGATGACGAGGACGCCAACCGCGGGGACGATGACAAAGACACCGACGATGAGGCCGAGTCCCGTCCGAAGAATCCGCGCCTCCCGGGGTACGCGACCCCGGTGAACAGCTCGGCGCGGAGCTCGAACCCGGGCGGCGACCTGAATAGCGTCTGGAAGTCCGGCCCGACCAGCGATAGCTTCGCCCTCGCTGTGCGCGATGCCTACGTGGACGCCTACCTGGACGGCGACGAGGACGAGTTCAACCACGTGGTCGAGGCCTATAGCGATGTCACGGGCACCAGCTACACCATGAGCTGCCGCGATAACGGCGAGTACGTGCACTGCACCGGTGGAAACGACGCCAATGTCTACATCGCTTAACCGGCGCGCGGCGATCGCGGGAACCGTCCTGGCCACCGGTCTGGGGTTGGCGTCCTGCACCATTCCCACCGACCACCGGGAAGAGGAGGAATCGACCGTGGCGCAGACCGGCCCTCGCGAGGCCGTGGGGCCCAAGCCCACGCGCGGGGCGGAGCCGGGCCGGGACGGGGAGCGGCGCGGGCCGCAACCGACAGGGGAGGAGACCGCGGAGGGCGCACCCATCGACCAGGCGACACTCGATGCGATCGTCCGGGAGGTTTCTGCCCAGTTCGGTGCACAGGTCGGTGTGAGTCTCGGCAGCGGTGCCGGGGCGTTGCAGGCCGGTCCGCTGCAGGGTGGTGCCGAGCCCGCGTGGTCGACGATCAAGGTGCCGCTAGCTATCGCCGCGCTGCGCTCTGCGGGAGGGGACAGCTCCGCCGCCACCCGGGCCATTCAGTCCTCGGATAATGCCGCGGCGGAGCAGCTGTGGGCCTCGCTCGGCGGTGGGGCTGCTGCGGCCGGAAAGGTCGCGGCGGTGATCCGCGAGTACAGCGGGCAGGAGGTTTCGGTGCAGCCAACCGTCACCCGCCCGGGCTTCAGCGCCTATGGGCAGACCCGGTGGACGCTGGCGCAGCAGGCTGCCTTCGCTGCGGGCCTGGCGGAGGCAGCGGGCCAGGACCCAGCCGCTGGTGAGGTCTACCGGCTGATGGGGCAGATCATGCCGGGGCACGCCTATGGCATCGGTCAGCTGTCGGGGGCCGCCTTCAAGGGCGGTTGGGGGCCGGACGAAACCGGGGGCTATTTGGTCCGCCAGTTCGGCGTGGTGCCGGCAGGTGCGTTTGCCGGTGGCGGAGCTGGGGACGGCAGCGCCGTCGCAGCGGACGCTGTGGTGCCGATCGCGATCGCCGTGCGCGCTGCAGACGGGTCTTACGAGACCGGCCAGCAGGTGCTCAACGCGATCGCACAGAAGCTCAGCGCTGGGGTGTAACCGCGGGGGCTTAATCGCCGAAGTCGAGCCGCCGGGCCCTCGCCTCCTGGGAGTTGCCGGGCCCCAGCCCCCGGGAGGACCGGACCCAAGCGACGCCCAGCCCCGGAACGGGTGGGTTCAAGCGAGGCCCAGCCACGAATGCCCGGGCAGGCCTAGTCGGCCATCGCCTCCCACAGCTGGGCGTTGAACTCCGGCCACCGGTCCTTGGACCAGTCGCCGAAAGGCTCGTCGGTGAGCACCACCGCGGCCAGCCCCTGGTCCGGGGCGAACCACAGGAAGGTGCCGGACTGCCCGAAGTGCCCAGCCACCGTGGCGGGCATGTTCTCGCCCATCCAGTGGGGGTGCTTCTCCCCGTGAATCTCAAAACCCAGGCCCCACGGGCACGGGGTCTGGCGCCCGTAGCCAGGCACCACGCCCACCAGGTCGGGGAAATGCACGGTCAGCGCCTCGGTCACGGTCTGCTCCGCGAGCAGCTTCGGGCGCAGGAACTCCTCGGTCAGGGTGGTCACCGCGGACGCCGAGGCGCTGAAGCCGTGGCCAGCGGAGCCCTCGACGGTGATCTCGATGCCCAACGGCTCGCAAATGCCAAGCCTCACGTACTCCTCGAAGGGCATCTCGGTGGCCTGCTCGATGAAGCTGGCCAGCACCTCGTAGCCCGCCGAGGAGTAGATGCGCCGGGTGTGCGCCGGGCGCATCTGCCGGTGCTTCCGGAACTCGATACCGGAGGCGTGGGAGAGCAGCTCGCGAACAGTCGGGGGCTCCTCGAAGGAAGGCACCAGCTCGGCCGGAACCTTGTCATCCAGCTCGAAGGCGCCCTCCTCGACGGCCATTAGGGTGGCGTAGGCGGTGATGAGCTTCGAGACGCTGGCCAGCTGAAAGACGTGCTCCATGTCGCCGTGGGTAACGACGTCAGCCTCGCCTCCCGTGCCGTCGGCGTCGCCCCCACCCCCGAGCGTGATGGCCGCGGCCGCCACGTTGTTCACCGGCCAGTCCGCGACCTGGTTGAGCACATCCGTGATTGCGGAATCAGTCATGCTTACTCGCAAATGTCCTTTCTCGGTGCTGTCCCGTCGCCGTCTAGTTGCCCGCCTGCCGGGCCTCGATGAGCTCGGCGAATTCCTTCACCGTCATGCTGGCTTGCAGGTCCACCTCGTCGATGCGCACCCCGAACTTATCCTCGGCCTGGGTGATGATGTCGATCCGCGACAGCGAATCGATCGCGAGGTCCTCCTCGATCCGGGCGTTCGGGGTGATCTCCTCCAGGGGCAGGCCAGAGGCAGCCTCGATGATGCGGGCCAGCCCGGCAGCCACCCCGGCCTCCTCGGCGGGAGCCTCCGCAGCCTTGGTTTTCGCAGCGGACCCCGAAGCCTTCGCGGCGGGTTCCTCACCAGCCGCGCCGACCGAGCCGCCGAGGGCTGCGGCGAGCTTGGCCTTCGCGTCCTCGGAGAGGCCGGATTGTGGGGCGGCAGAAGAATTCTCGGGCATTGCTTACCTTCCTGAACGTCCTAAACTTCCTGAACCTTAAGCCTTCGTCGGGTCGCCGACGTTCAGGTCCTCGGCGGCCTTGATGGCGATCTTCCGATCAATCTTCCCCTCGCGAGCCAAGCTGAGCAAAGTAGCAACCACGATGGACTCGGCGTCGATGTTGAAGTACCGGCGGGCGGCGGCGCGGGTATCGGAGAAACCAAAGCCATCGGCACCCAGGTTGATGAAATCACCCGGCACCCAGCGGCGCACCTGCTCGTGCAGCGCGGTAGCGAAGTCGCTGACCGCGATGAACGGGCCGTCGTAGCCCTCCAGCACCTGCTGGATATACGGAGTGCGCGGCTCCTCGCCCGGGTTGCGCAGCTCCTCCAGCCCGGCCTCCTGGCCGTCGCGGGCCAGCTCGTTCCAGCTGGTCACGGAGAAGATATTGGTGTTGACCCCGTACTCGGCGAGCATCTGCTTGGCGCGGATGGCCTGGCCCATGCCCACGCCGGAGGCGAGGATATTCGCGGTGTGCTCCAGTTCCTCGGCCTCGCCCGCGTCCCCGGTGATGCCCTCGTCGATGCCGACCAGCTTGTCCGCCGGGCTCCACAGGTAGATGCCCTTGAGCAGCCCCTCGACGTCCAGGTTCTCTGGCTGGGCAGGCTGGTGCATCGGCTCGTTGTAGACGGTGAGGTAGTAGATGACGTCCTCGCCCTGGCCGTCGCCGTCCGGGCCGGAGCCTTCGCCGTACATGCGCTGCACGCCGTCGCGCAGGATGTGGGCGATCTCGTAGGCGAACGCCGGGTCGTAGGTCACGACGGCCGGGTTGGTGGTCGCCAGAACAGGGGAGTGGCCGTCCATGTGCTGCAGCCCCTCGCCAGTCAGGGTGGTGCGCCCGGCGGTCGCACCAATCAGGAAACCACGGCTCATCTGGTCGGCGGCCGCCCAGATGGAATCCCCGGTGCGCTGGAAGCCAAACATCGAGTAGAAGATGTACAGCGGGATCATGGCCTTGCCGTGGGTGGCGTAGCTGCTGCCCGCGGCGATGAAGCTGCCCACTGAGCCGGCCTCGGTGATGCCCTCGTGGAGGATCTGGCCGTCCTTGGCCTCCCGGTAGCTCAGCATGAGGTCGTGGTCCACCGGGGTGTAGTTCTGCCCGTGGGTGTTGTAGATCTTCAGCGTCGGGAACCACGAATCCAGGCCGAAGGTGCGTGCCTCGTCCGGGATGATCGGCACCAGGCGCTCGGCCATGGTCTCGTCCCGCATGAAGTCACGCACGATGCGCACCAACGCCATGGTGGTGGCGACCTTTTGCTTGCCGGAGCCCTTTAGCGCGCTGCGCATCGTCTCCACCTCGGGCACGGCGAGCGGCTCGAAGCGCTGACGGCGCTCCGGCAGGAAGCCACCGAGCTCCTTGCGGCGGTTCAGCATGTACTCGATCTCCGGGGCGTCCGCGCCGGGGTGGTAGTACGGCGGCAGCTCGGGGTCCTTCTCCAGCGTCTCGTCGCTGATGGGGATGTCCTGCTTGGTGCGGAACTGCTTCAGGTCCTCGAGGCTGAGGCTCTTCATCTGGTGGGTGGCGTTGCGGCCCTCGAAGTTGTGGCCCAGGCCGTAGCCCTTAATCGTGTGCGCGAGGATGACGGTCGGCTGGTCCTTCGTCTCCATCGCGCGGGCGTAGGCGGCGTAGATCTTGCGGTAATCATGGCCGCCGCGGGGCAGCGCCCAGATCTCCTCGTCGCTCATGTCCTCGACGAGCTTCTTGGTGCGGGGGTCGCGGTTGAAGAAGTGCTCGCGGACGTAGGCGCCGTCGTTGGCCTTGAAGGTCTGGTAGTCACCGTCCGTGGTGTTGTTCATGACGTCCACGAGGGCGCCGTCCTGGTCCTTTTCGAGCAGTTCGTCCCACTCGCGGCCCCAGATGACCTTGATGACGTTCCAGCCGGCGCCGCGGAAGAAGCTCTCCAGCTCCTGGATGATCTTCGTGTTGCCGCGAACTGGCCCGTCGAGGCGCTGGAGGTTGCAGTTCACGACGAAGGTGAGGTTGTCCAGGTTGTGCAGCGCGGCCATCTGGATCGCGCCTCGGGATTCCGGCTCGTCCATTTCGCCGTCGCCGAGGAAGGCCCAGACGTGCTGTTCGGAGGTGTCCTTCAGGCCGCGGTCGTGCAGGTAGCGGTTGAAGCGTGCCTGGTAGATCGCGTTGAGCGGGCCCAGCCCCATGGAGACGGTGGGGAATTCCCAGAACTCGGGCATGCCGTGCGGGTGCGGGTAGGAGGGCAGCCCGACCTCGGGCTTGGAGGCCTCCTGGCGGAAGGCGTCGAGCTGTTCTTCGCTGAGGCGGCCCTCGAGGTAGGCGCGGGCGTACATACCGGGGGAGGCGTGGCCCTGGAAGAAGATGTGGTCGCCGCCGCCGGGGTGGTCCTTGCCGCGGAAGAAGTGGTTCAGCCCGACCTCGTAGAGGGGTGCGGCGGAGGCGTAGGTGGAGATGTGCCCGCCCACCCCGATGCCGGAGCGTTGGGCGCGGTGCACCATGATCGCCGCGTTCCAGCGGGTCCAGCGGCGGTAGCGCTTCTCCATCTCCTCATCACCTGGGAACTCTGGCTCCATGGTGGTGGGGATGGTGTTGACGTAGTCGGTGGAGGTCAGCGGCGGCAGGGGCACGCGCTTGGCGGTGGCGCGCTCGAGGAGGCGGAGCATGAGGTAGCGGCCGCGGTCCGGGCCGGCGTTGTCGAGCAGCCCGTCCAGGGAGTCCATCCACTCCTGGGTTTCCTCTGGGTCGCTGTCGACAAGGTAGGACGCCACCCCGTCGCGGATGTTGCCGAAGTGGGTGTCCTTCCCGGCGCTGGGTGTGCGGCGGTCCTCGGAGTCTGGGTGCGGCTTGTTGGCCATGGCGTGCCTCCTCGCTTAAGGGGTTGTTCTTCCTCCCCAGCCTACGTATTCGGGGTCGGTGGCGGGAGGGCGTGACAGGTGGCTTGGCGAGGTACGGGCACGGTACTGGCATGGCGCTCGCGATGAGTGGGCGTGGAGTGCCGCAGGCAACGTGGCGGAGCTTTATCCGCGGGGAGGGGAGGATGGGCGGGGAGAATCGTGAAAAATGTGTCCCACCTTAAGGTCTGCTGTGTTAGCTTGGGTCACATTAGATGATCAGCAAGGAGCTGGTCTTGAGCTACACCAGAAAGGTTTTTCACAACAGTGGGTAACACTCCCAGCGCCCCAGTCCGCGACGAGAAAGGCTCGGAGGGACTGAATTGCGCAGAGCTGCTGGAGGTCTCCAGCGGTACGATCATTCAGGAGCTCGGCTGGGATGAGGACTGCGATTCCTCGATCAGCGAGGCCCTCGAGGACGCAATCGGCGAGGAACTGCTGGGCCCGGATACCGACGAGCTCGTTGACGTGGTGCTGTTGTGGTGGCGCGAGGAGGACGGCGACCTGGTCGACGGGCTGATGGACGCCAACCGTTCCCTGAGTGAGGACGGTCGTGTCTGGGTGCTGACCCCGGCACCAGGGCTGGAGAACTCCATTCAGCCGGGTGAGGTTGCGGAGTCCGCGCAGCTGGGTGGCATGGTGCAGACCGGTTCGGAGCGGCTGGGGGATTGGCAGGCTGCGTGCCTGGTCGCGCGCGGCGCGAAGCGTTAGCCCTGGGCCTATTTGCCCCGCCGGGATGGCTGGGCTAATCTCTCTAGCTGTTGCGCGCTCTTAGCTCAGCTGGAAGAGCAACTGGTTTACACCCAGTAGGTCGGCGGTTCGAACCCGTCAGAGCGCACCGAGTCAAACCCTTGCGAACAGTAGGTTCGCGAGGGTTTCTTTTTATTTCACGCACATGTGACGCTGTTGCGTGGGGTGAAAGCCTGGAAAGTCACAGTGTCGTCGGGAGATCCTTGGGGGGATCTGTGTATTGGGCACAGTGGCGCGGCGTCCGCGGGTTCTTGAGCGCCGGGGAGGGCGGGCTAGAGTTGTTTCTCGTAAAGCGAGTCCTTTGCTAGCCGGTTCTTTGTCGGCAGCAGGCAGGCCCAATGGGAGGAATGAACGATGGCGGTCGATCCACAGCGCGGCCAGGAGCCGAAGCGCGGCTTTCGGGCTTTTTTGACGCCGGGCTGGATCCTCTCGGCTGTCTTCGTGCTGTTGTTCACCTACTTCGCCTTCAACACCTTGGCGCCCTGGCAGCTGGGGAAGAACACCAAGCGCACGGAGTTCAACGACCGGCTCAAGGCCGCGATGGAGCAGGCCCCCGTGCCCGTCTCGGAGGTGCTGCCGACCGAGCCTGCGAAGCCGGTGGAGGAGGCGCAGGAGTGGCGCCACGTCAGCCTGCAGGGAAAGTTGCTGCCGCAGCAGGAGGTGCTGCTGCGCAACCGTCCTGTGGAGTCCGCGCCCGCCTACCAGGTCATCACGCCATTCGAGACCACGGATGGCACCACGGTGCTGGTCAACCGCGGGTGGGTGCCCGCGGAGAGCGGGGATAATCGCCCGGAGCTGATCGCGAAGGCCCCAGGCACGGAGATGGAGCTGACCGGCTACGTCCGGCTGGGGGAGGGAAAGAACGACCGCGGGGTGATCGACGCGGAGGGTGCTAAGCAGACCACCAGCGTGAACGCCGAGCAGATCGGCGCGGCGATGGGCCTGGCGCTGGCGCACGATTACGTGCAGCTCGACGAGCAGTCCACCGAGGCGATCACTGATCGCGCCGGGGACGCAGGCGTCGCACCGCACCCGATTCCGCTGCCCAAGATCGAGTCCGGACCATATCTTTCTTATGGCATCCAGTGGATCGCCTTCGGCATCATCGCCCCGATCCTGCTGGGGTGGTTTATCTGGTCGGAGATCAAGGAGCGCCGCCGCGAGCAGCTGGAAAACGAGCAGCTGGCCACGGCAGGCGCTGCTGCGGGTGCATCCCTGAGCGAGGGAGAGAAGGCGGCAGTCGGTGCTGAGGGTGCTGGCACCGAGCAGGCTATGGACGCTGGTGCGGCAGCGGGGGACGTCCTCACCGAACCGTCGCGGGAGACTCAGCGCCAGGAGGCACAACGGCAGGAGGACGCGATGGCCGCCCGTTACGGCAAGGCGGCCAAACGCCGCGGCTTCGGCTGGAGCCAGCCGGGAGACGGCGAGCGTTTCTAACAACACAGCGCCGCGGCTTCGGCTGGAATCAGCCGGGAGACGGCGAGCGTTTCTAGCCCACCGTGGGTGCCGCGGCGTCTTGAAGCCCCGCTAGTTCTCCTGCTCGTCGAGGATCGACTCGATGAACTCGATGATGCCCGGCACGGCGGCCTCGATTTCCTCGGCGGCGCTCGCGAAATCCGCTTCAGTGCCGTAGTAGGGGTCCGCGACCTCGGGGT
This sequence comes from Corynebacterium sp. MSK039, assembly GCF_030232315.1. Classification (NCBI taxonomy): domain Bacteria; kingdom Bacillati; phylum Actinomycetota; class Actinomycetes; order Mycobacteriales; family Corynebacteriaceae; genus Corynebacterium; species Corynebacterium sp. MSK039. The sequence goes on along the minus strand of NZ_JASPJL010000007.1, from coordinate 25,872 downwards.
GTGGGCGATCCACGGTCACGCTCGCGGGGTCGAAGGCTCGGTAGAGGTGGATCTTCTGCGGGTCTACGCCCTGGCGCTTCAGTCCCGTGACGTGCCCCTTATCCATCGCGAGGAAGATATCCGCGGCCTCGTGTTCCGGCCCGAAGGTCGCGGCGACGTGCTCGGAGCCGTCGTAGCCCTGATCGGCCAGCTGTTTGACTGCCCGCGGGTCCGCGCCATCCCCGACGTGCCAATCGCCCAGGCCGCAGGAGTTGACGGTGATGTTGTGCAGGCGGGGATCGTCGCTCTTCGCGAGCGCGTCCGCCAGCATGATTTCTCCCATCGGGGAGCGGCAGATGTTGCCGGTGCACACGACGGTGATCAGGGACAACGGGTGGGGCGCGTCAGGGTCAGGCATAGCTTCCTTTGATGCTTCTCGGTTCGTGGAGCTGCACGCTCAGCACGCTCATGGTGGCGGATTCTCACCGCGCTCTTCATGAGCTTCAGCGCTGCTCAACGATGCTTTTGAGCTCTTCCGGGGTGTTGGCGATCAGGGGGACCTGGGCCAACTCTTGCTGACTACCATAACCCCAGTTCACCAGCACGCAATCTATGCCCTGGCTCTTAGCACCCTGCGCGTCGTGTTTGCGGTCGCCGATCATGAGGAACTGGGAGGGCTCCGCTGCGTGATCGGCGTTGATGAGTCCCATGACGTAGGCGACGACGTCCTCCTTGTGCTGTCGCGGTCCGCCGTCATCGTCGGCGGTTCCGAGGTAGTCGAAGTACTCCAGCAGCCCGAAGTGCTTCAGTGCGCGTAGGGCACCGGAGTAGGACTTGGACGTCGCGGTGGCCAGGATGTGGCCCTCCTCCCGCCAGGTGGACAGCAGTTCCGGGATGCCGGGGAAAAGGGCGGAATCCAGCCAGCCGCCGTTGGACTGGTGCTCGCTGTAATCGGCCATGACTGTGTCGACCTGTTCAGCAGGCACGCCTGCAGCGGCGATGGAGTCCCGCATCGGGGGACCGGGCAGCCCGCGGAGGAAATCCTCGTCCGGGATGGCGTACCCGTGGGTGCTCAGCGCGTGGATGAAGGAGGCGCGGATGCCGGGGTAGGAGTCGATGAGGGTGCCGTCGACGTCGATAAGCAGGATCTTTCTCATGCCCTCCACTGTGCCATTGCAGTGTGGTCACTGTGCCATCGCAGCGTGACCGCTGTGCCAGCTCGGTGGAAGCACTGTGCCAGCTCGGTGTTCCTGGTGCGGGGCGAGCGGTGGGAGGGCGTCCCGGCGCGGTGGGGCGATGGGTGGATCGTATGGGGGAGCAGACCGGATACAGCGGGGGTTCGGACGGGATACAGTGGAAAATAATTCCGGGCCGCCCGGCCCGGGTCACTCAAGCCACCAAGGAGCGTGATCCCGCGTGACGACCACCGCGAGTAACCCCCAGACCACCTCGGATGCTGCGCAGCTGACGGTGGGCCAGGTTGTCGCCTGCCTGGAGGAGGCCTACCCGCCGAAACTGGCGGAGTCCTGGGACGCGGTCGGCCTGATCTGCGGTGATCGCGCCGAGCCCGTGGCCAAGGTGGCCTTCGCGCTGGACTGCACGGACGAGGTCGTGGATGCTGCGATCGACTCGGGCGCGGACATGCTGGTGGTCCACCACCCGCTGCTGCTGCGCGGGGTCACCGGGGTGCCGGCGGATCACCCGAAGGGCAGGATTGTGCACAAGCTGATCCGCAACCGGGTCGCGCTCTTCGCCGCGCACACGAACGCTGATTCGGCCCGCCCGGGGGTCAACGATGTGTTGGCGGAGCTGCTCGGGGTACGCGCGGGGCGCCCGCTGCGCCCGATCCCGAACCCGATCGACAAGTGGGGCTTCACGGTCCCGGTCGATTCCGCGGAGGCTGTGAAGCAGGCAATTTTCGACGCCGGCGCGGGCGTGGACGGGGACTATTCGGAGGCCTCCTTCGAATTCCGCGTCACCGGGCAGTTCCGCCCGGGCGATGCCGCGAATCCGCACATCGGGTCCCGCGGCGAGCTGGAGCGGGTGGCCGAGCTGCGCGTCGAGTTCGTCGCTCCAGCCCACCTGCGGGAGAAGGTGCGGGCAGCCCTGCTCCGCGCCCACCCCTACGAGGAGGTTGCCTATGACGTGGTGGAGAGCCACGCCGGGGATCTGGGGGAGCAGGGCCTGGGCATCGGCCGGGTCGGCGAGCTCGACGAGCCGATGACGCTGCGCCAGTTCACCCAGCGGGTGGCTGACCGGCTACCGTCGACGGTCTGGGGCGTGCGTGCGGCTGGGGACCCGGAGAAGATGATCCGCACGGTCGCGGTGGCCAGTGGCGCGGGCGATAGCTTCCTGGGCACCATCGCGCGCATGGACGTGGACTGCTTTCTCACCTCCGATCTACGCCACCACCCGGTGGACGAGCACCTGCGCGCCGGGGGCTGCCCGGTGATCGATACCGCACACTGGGCCAGCGAGTACCCGTGGTGCGCGGCGGCGGCCGCGTTGGTGGGCCAGAAGCTGGGCGTGGACACCGAAGTGCTGGAGCAGCGCACGGACCCGTGGACGGTGCACGAGGCCAGCACGGGCGGCTTCGAGCAGCGCCGTTAGAGAGGTGACGTGCCCCGCGTGTCAGCGGTGCGGCGGCGAGCAGCGAGCAAGCGTTATCGGTGGAGTAGGGAAGGCAAGGCAGCGGAAGATATGGGAGGCAACATGCGTTTGAGCGTGGAATGCGATGGCGGTTCGCGCGGCAATCCGGGGCCGGCGGGTACCGGCTCGTCGGTCAAGGACGCCGCGGGGGTGGAGGTCGGCTGTGTGTGGCAGTTCATCAAGCACGCCACCAATAACGTCGCCGAATACCAGGGGCTGATCAACGGACTGAACTTGGCGCGAGAGATCGCGGAGCAGCAGGGCGTGAAGCCGGGGAGCCTGAGCGTGGATGTGCGCATGGACTCCAAGCTCGTGGTGGAGCAGATGTCCGGCCGGTGGAAGATCAAGCATCCGGATATGAAGCCCCTGGCCCAGGAGGTCAAGCGCATCGAGGGGCAGCTCGCGCAGGTGAGCTACACCTGGGTGCCGCGTGCCCAGAACGCGCGCGCCGATGAGCTGGCCAACCGCGCGATGGACGACCGCGAGGGTGGCCGGTGGATCGACGATGAGCTGGCCACAGCTGGAGCTGCGGCAGCTGCGTCCCCGGCCGAGGACGCGGAGGGCGCGGACATGCTCTTCGACCTCGACCAGCCGTCGGACGAGGCCGCCGACACCACGCAGGATAAGCCAGCGCAGCCTACCAAGGCAGAAACACAGCGCGGACCAGCGCAGCGCGCCGAGCAGCCCGTCGAAGGCGAGGACGAGCAACAGCCGGCCGGGGTCTCACCCACCGCGTGGATGGGCAAGACGGAGCCGACGACCCTGCTTCTGCTGCGCCACGGCCAGACCGAGCTCAACCGCGACGGCAAGTACTCCGGCCGCGGTAACCCGGAGCTCACCGACCTGGGCAAGAAGCAGATCGCGCACGCTGCCCGCCACATCAGCGAGCGCGGCGACGTCGACGTCATCCTGAGCTCGCCGTTGGGCCGCTGTCAGGAGACCGCACGAGCCGCCGCTGAGGCGCTGGGCATGGGGAAGGGCGCGATCACGACGGACGAGGCCATCATCGAGATGGACTTCGGCGCCTGGGAGGGCCGCCGCTTCGTCGAGATCCAGGAGGACCACCCGGAGGAGCACCGCGAGTGCTTCAACTACGCCACGGCCGCACCCCACGGCGGGGAGTCCCCGGAACAGGTCTACCGGAGGGTCTCCGAGTTCGTGGATCGCGTCATCGCCGAGTACCCGGGCAAGACGGTGCTGGTGGTCACCCACATGATGCCGATCAAGTCGGTGCTGCGTCGGGCGCTGGGCACCGGCGGGGAGATCTACCGCAGCCTGCACCTGGACGTGGCCAGCCTCTCGGTCGCGGATTTCCTGCCGAACGGGGCGGGCGTGGTCCGGTTGGTCAACGAATCTCATTACCTCGGCTAGCGGCCTGGGGGTTAGACTTAATCCTTGTCGAGGCGGCCGGGTGGCTGCGGCGCGGTGGAACCACCGGCCGGTTTTTTGCCGGCGGGTCAGGCCCCGCGTCGAGGAAAGTCCGGACTCCACAGAGCACAGTGGTTGCTAACGGCAACCCAGGGTGACCTGCGGGCAAGTGCAACAGAAAGTAGACCGCCCGCCCACCGTTTTTGCGGTGTATGGCGGGTGAGGGTGAAAGGGTGCGGTAAGAGCGCACCAGCGTGGCAGGCGACTGTCGCGGCTAGGTAAACCCCACTGGGAGCAAGGTCAAGGAGCCGTATGGCTCCGTCCGTCGCAGGGCGGGGCGTGCGTGCGTTGTCTGAGGGTTGCTCGCCCGATGAAGGACAGGTGGACTGCTTGAGGCGCCCAGCAATGGTGCGTCCAGATGGATGGTCACCTCGTGCCACCCCTCGTGGGTGGCATCAGACAGAATCCGGCTTAGAGGCCGCCTCGACACTCACACTTTGCAACTACAGTGGTGGGAAGTATCAACCCGAAAGGATGGGTGGAACCCATGGCAGAAGAAAAGTGGTACTTCGACACCAAGACCGGTGAGGTCACCAAGGGCAAGTCCAGCGGCTGGGATACCCGCATGGGCCCCTATGACTCGGAGGAAGCAGCCCGCCAGGCGCTGAGCATCGCGCAGCAGCGCACCGAGGCCGCCGATGCTTATGACGAGCAGGACGATTGGGATAACGAGGACTAAGCCCCGGCTTTCCGCATAGTTCATGAGCAGCACCGAACACAGCACCAGCGAGCCCAGCGCCAGCGAGCCCCGCAGCACCAAGCACAGAACCGCAGAAAAACCGGACCTGAGCGGACTCACCACAGCCGAGGTCGAGGAACGCACCCGGGCGGGAAGAACCAACAAGGCCACCCGCACCACGGGGCGCACGACCTGGGAGATTATCCGCGCGAACGTCTTCACCCGCATCAACGCGATGCTGGGTGTGCTGTGCGTGATCGTGTTGGCCACCGGCTCCTGGATCAACGCCGCCTTCGGCCTGTTGATCATCGCGAACTCCGCGGTGGGCATCATCCAGGAGCTCCGCGCGAAGCGGACCCTGGAGAATCTCAAGATTCTCTCCGAGTCCCGGCCCCGCGTCATCCGCGACGGGGAGGAACGGGAGGTCGCCCAGAGCGAGATCGTCGAGGGGGATTTGATCCGCGTCGGTTCCGGCGACGAGATCGTGGTCGATGGTCCGCTGCTGTCCGGTTCGCTGTCCATGGACGAGTCCCAGCTCACCGGGGAGGCCGACCCGGTGCGGCACAACCCCGGCGACGAGCTGCTTTCCGGTTCCTTCGTCAAACACGGTAGCGGTGTCTTCCGTGCGGAGAAGGTGGGCGGGGAGTCCTACGCCGCCCGCCTGGCTGCAGAGGCCAGCGACTTTTCGCTGACTGACTCGGTGCTGATGAGCGGCATCAACTCCATCCTGCGGGTGATTACCTGGCTGCTGATCCCCACCGGCCTGCTCACCATTTTCACGCAGCTGACCCGCACGGACGCCCCGATCCGGGAGTCGATCCTCTCTATGGCCGCGGCACTGGTGCCGATGGTCCCCGAGGGGCTGGTGCTGATGACCTCCATCGCCTTCGCGGTGGGCATCGTGCGCTTGGGCAAGTACAAGGCCCTGGTCAACGAGCTGGTCGCCATCGAGGGTCTGGCTCGCGTGAACACGATGTGCACGGACAAGACGGGCACGCTGACCAGCAACGAGATGGAGTTGGAGGCGGTTGTCGACGAACACGGCGGCGACGCTGATGCTGAGACCTTGCGCGACCTGCGCCGCCTCTTCGCCTCCCAGTCGGATCTGAATAACACGGCCGAGGCCATCGTTCAGGGCCTCGACGAGTGGGCGGAGCGCCCCGCCGAGGAGGAGGGCTCCGAGGCCGCCGACTCCTCCCAGCCCCAGTCCTCCCAGTTCCAGTCCTCCCAGCCCCAGGCTTTCGAGGGCAGCGAGATCCCGTTCTCCTCGGCCTATAAATTCTCCGGCTTTCGCGTGGCGGATGGTCCGACCTTCGTGCTGGGAGCGCCCGACGTCCTGCTTGATAAGGACACTCCCGCCGCCAACGTCGCGGCGAAGGAGGAGGCCGATGGGCGCCGCGTCCTCGCCTTCGGGCGCGCGCTGGACGAGGTCGAGGACCCGGACGAGGACGGCGCGAACGTCACCACTCCTGAGCTCGGCGACCCGGTGCTGATCGTCCTGCGGCAGAAGCTGCGCCCCGATGTGGCCGAGACCCTGGCGTACTTCGAGCACGAGGGCGTGGACGTCAAGATCATCTCCGGCGATAACCCCGGCTCCGTCGCCGCGGTTGCGAAGGAGGCCACCGGCGAGCAGCTGAGCTCCATCGACGCCCGCGAGATCGCGCCGGAGGACATGGAGCAGGCCGTTCTGGAATCCGAGGTCTTCGGCCGTGTGAAGCCCGAGCAGAAGCAGGCGATGGTCGAGGCCCTCCACGCCCACGGCCGCACCGTCGCGATGACCGGCGACGGCGTCAACGACGTGTTGGCGCTGAAGAAGGCCGACATCGGCGTGGCGATGGGCTCCGGCTCCGCCGCCACCCGCAGTGTGGCCCAGTTGGTGCTGCTCAACGACCGTTTCTCCTCGATGCCGCACGTCATTGCCGAGGGGCGCCGGGTGATCGGCAATATCGAGCGGGTGGCGAACCTCTTCCTCACGAAGACCGTCTACTCCGTGGTGCTGGCGATGGTCGTGGCCGTGGCGGGCGTGACCTTCCCCTTCCAGCCGATTCACGTGACGATCACGGGCTGGTTCACCATCGGTATCCCCGCGTTCATCCTCTCCCTGGCTCCCAATACGGAACGGCCGCGGGATGGTTTCGTCCGCCGCGTGCTGTCGCTGGCGATCCCGGGCGGGGCAATTGTGGGCCTGGGCTCGGTGATCATGTGGCTGGTGATCTACCCAGGTGATGGGGCGAGCGTGACCGAGCAGCGTCAGGCGGGCACGGCGGTGCTGCTGGCGCTGATCATCATGGGGCTGTGGGTGCTGAACATCGTGGCCCGCCCGATGAAAACGTGGAAGTGGGCGCTGTGGTTCGGCTGCATCGGCGGTTACCTGGTGCTCTTCCTGATCGCTCCGATCCGCGAGATCGTGCTGCTAGATATCGGTAACACTCGCCTGATGATCACCGGCGCGGTGGTGGGGCTGTGTGGCGCCGTGGTGATCGAGTTCTCCCAGTTCCTGGCCCGCCGTTTCCTCCTCCGCCAGGATTAAGGACGTCGCGAGCCCCACTTCACATCGGCGCTGACTGATCCGGCTGGGCAGTGTGGGATCGCTGCCCCGGTCGGGGACTGGGCAACGCAAAAACGCCGCCTGCCGGGGCCGTGGCTGGCCCAGGTGGCGACGTCCTAAAAGAAGAGCGCGTAGCTAGAAGCAGTGCTCCTCGGCGGGGAAGGTGCCCTCGGCGACCTCGCGCTTATAGGAGGCGGCGGCATCCGTCAGGGACGCGCCGACCTGGGCCCACTGCTTGGCGAACTTCGGGCGGTGACCATGTTCTGGCAGGGCGACCATGTCGTGCCAGACCAGCACCTGGGCGTCGGTGTCCGGACCAGCGCCGATGCCGATGGTGGGGATGGGGAACTGCTCGGTGGCCTGCTTCGCAACGTCCGCGGGCACCATCTCCAGCACGACCATCTCGGCGCCCGCCTCGGTGACGGCGGCCATGTCATCCAGCAGCTGGGCGGCGGAATCCCCGCGGCCCTGAACCTTAAAGCCAGAGAGCTGGTTGACGGACTGCGGGGTGAAACCGATGTGCGCGCAGACCGGGATACCGGCCTCGGTCAGGGCCTTGATGCGGGGCGCCATGCGGCGGCCACCCTCGATCTTGATCATTGCGGCACCGGAGCGGCGCATCATCTCGGCGGCGCTCTTCACACACTGCTCATCGGAGGCCTCGTAGGTGCCGAAGGGCAGGTCGGCGATGACCAGGGCGTTGCCGGCGCCGCGGACCACGCCGGCGGCGAGGAAGATCATCTCCTCCAGGCTGACCTGCTGGGTCTGGTCATAGCCGAAGACCACATTGGCCGCGGAGTCGCCGACCAGGAGGCATTCCACGCCCGCCTCGGCGAAAGCTGCGGCTGTGGAGTAGTCATATGCGGTGAGCATCGCCCATTTCTCGCCGCTGGCCTTGCGCGCCGTGAGGTCGGAGATACGAACTTGCTTGGTGGGAACCATGTACCCACGCGGGGAATCCTGTCGAGCCATGAATGTGATTGTGCCAGAAGCACCCTGGGCGTGTCCGGGCTAGTGCCTAAGATGGGGGACATGAGCAGCCAACAGGAATTCGTCCTCCGCACCCTTGAAGAACGCGATATCCGCTTCGTCCGCCTCTGGTTCACCGATATTCAGGGTTATTTGAAGTCCGTGGCCGTGGCTCCCGCCGAGCTGGAAGGGGCGTTCACGGAGGGGATTGGTTTCGATGGTTCCGCGATCGAGGGCTTCTCGCGGGCCTTCGAGGCGGACACGATCGCCCAGCCGGATCCCTCGACTTTCCAGATCCTGCCCTTCGGCGCGGAGCAGGATGGCTACCTCTCCGCCCGCATGTTCTGCGACATCACGATGCCGGATGGGCAGCCCTCCTGGGCGGACCCGCGGCAGGTGCTGCGCCGCCAGCTGGCGAAGGCCGCGGAGGACGGTTTTAGCTGCAACGTTCACCCGGAGATCGAGTTCTTCCTGGTGAAGTCCATCGATACCGATGGCCAGCCGCCGGTGCCCGCCGATAATGGTGGCTACTTCGACCAGGCGGTGACGGATAATGCGCCGAACTTTAGGGCCGAGGCGATTAACTCCCTGGAGCGGATGGGCATCCCGGTGGAGTTCTCCCACCACGAGAACGGCCCTGGCCAGCAGGAGATCGACCTGCGCTTCGCGGATGCGCTCACGATGGCGGACCACGTGATGACCTTCCGCTACCTGATCAAGCAGGTCGCGCGGCGCAATGGGGTGCGGGCGACCTTCATGCCCAAACCCTTTAGTCAGTACCCGGGCAGCGCGATGCACACCCACATTTCCCTGTTCGAGGGGGAGGATAACGCCTTCCATGACCCGGACGACGAGTTCCGGCTCTCTGCCACCGCGAAGAGCTTCATCGCGGGCATCCTGGAGCACGCCCCGGAGTTCACCGCGGTGACGAACCAGTGGGTGAACTCCTATAAGCGCATCTCCTACGGCGAGGAAGCACCGCGTGCGGCGAGCTGGGGCGCGTCCAACCGCTCGGCGATGGTGCGCATCCCGATGTACACGCAGCACAAGGCGGCGACGCGCCGGGTGGAGATCCGCTCCCCGGACTCGGCGATGAACCCGTACCTGGGCTACGCGGTGATGTTGGCCGCGGGCCTGAAGGGCATCCGCGAGGGCTACGAGCTGCCTGCCCCGGCGGAGGAGGATGTGTCCCTGATGACGCGCCGCGAGCGCATCGCCGCCGGCTTCAAGGATCTGCCGACGGACCTGGATTATGCGCTGCGGAAGATGGAGCGTTCGGAGATGGTGGCCGAGGCGCTCGGCGAGCATGTCTTCGAGTTCTTCCTGCGTAATAAGTGGCAGGAATGGCATGCCTACCAGTCCCAGATCTCCCCGTGGGAGCTGCGCCACCACCTGGAGTTCTAGGCCCCAGCGGGTAGCTGGGTTCTGTCCTGGCTACCCGGCGCGGCCTCCGGTTTCACGGTGAGACCGAAAGGTATGCGCCCAGCCCGCCGCCATCGACGTTTTCTAAAGAAGTGAGTGTTCTATGACTAGGTCGCAGGGGCTTCCCCGCACCTCCCGTTCCGACGTCCCGTCCCCGCGGGTGTTGGGTCTGCGCCGTGAGCGCGCGGTGGAGGACCTGGAGATGCTGGGTTGGACCGGACGGGAGCACACCTCCCTGTTGTGGACGCTCGCGGCCGCCGGCAGCCCGGATCTGGCGCTGAATAACTTCGTGCGCCTGGTCGAAGCTCTGCGGGCGGCGGAGGAAGCCGGCGACCTGCCAGTGCCCGGCGCGGCGCATCCGGAGTCCGTGGCCGCTGCTGCAGCTGCCCAGGCCGGGGCAGATGCGGGCCAGGGTGGGACAGATACAGGGCAGGGCGCGGCACGTTCCGGCCAGCAGGACGCCGCGCAGGCCGACGCCTCCCAGATCGACCCAGCGGTGGGGGTGCCGGTGGGCCAGGTCGCCCAGTTCACGGATGTGAAGGCGGAGACCCTGCTTGCAGCGGTGGAGGAGAATCCCAACTTCCGGCGCCGCCTCTTCGCCCTGCTCGGGGCCAGTACCGCGTTGGGCGATCACGTGGTGGCCAACCCCGTCACCTGGGTGGATCTGGCCGCCCCGATGCCCAGCCGCCAGGAAATGATGGACGCGATGCTCGCCGCGGTGGGGGCCACGCCGGTCGACGGGGCCGGCGAGTTGACCTTCAAGGCGGCGATCACCGGCAGCGAAGCGGACTCGGCATTGATGGTGGCCTACCGCAACCTGCTGGCCAGGGTGGCGGCCATCGACCTGGCATCCACGATGGTGGAGCGCGGCCACACTCCGCCGAAGGCCCTGGACTTCGAATCGCTTTCCCTAGCCCTCACAGATGCGGCAGACGCAGGGCTCACCGCAGCCCTCGCGGTGGCCTGCAGCACGGTCTACGGCAAGCCGGGGGCGGAGAACGAGAAGCAGCCCGCCCGGCTGGCGGTGCTGGCGATGGGCAAGTGCGGCGCCCAGGAGCTGAACTACATCTCGGACGTGGACGTCATCTTCGTCGCCGAACCCGCGGACGCCCGTGCGATGCGCTGGGCGGGTGAGTTCATCAACATCGGCAGCCGCGTGTTCTTCGAGGTCGACGCGGCCCTGCGCCCGGAGGGCAAGCGGGGCGCGCTGGTACGCACCCTGGATTCCCACGTGAACTACTACCAGCGCTGGGCCAAGACCTGGGAGTTCCAGGCCCTGCTCAAGGCCCGCCCGATGAGCGGGGACCTGGAGCTCGGCAGAGACTACTGCGAGGCCATCGCCCCGATGGTGTGGTCGGCGGCCGAGCGGGAGGACTTCGTCCCAGATGTGCAGGCCATGCGCCGCCGCGTCATCGAGAACGTGCCCGCTGACATCCGCGGCCGCGAGCTGAAGTTGGGGGAGGGCGGCCTCCGCGACGTGGAGTTCGCCGTCCAGCTCCTGCAGCTCGTCCACGGCCGCACCGACGAGAACCTGCGCGTCTCCGCCACGGTCGCAGCCCTGCGCCAGCTCGTGGACGGCGGCTACGTGGGCCGCGAGGACGGCCAGGTGCTGATCCGCTGTTATGAGTTCATGCGCCTGCTGGAGCACCGCCTGCAGCTGCACCGGCTGAAGCGGACCCACACGCTGCCGGAGGAGGACGACGTCCAGGAGCGCCGCTGGCTGGCCAAGACCTCCGGCCGCGTGCGCTCCACGGACGCTTCGGGGACCCAGCGTTCCCTGGTGGAGCAGCTGGAGTTGGATGTCCGCCAGTCCGCGCTGCAGATCCAGAACCTGCACCGGAAGCTGTTCTACCGCCCGCTGTTGTCGTCTGTGGTCGGGATGGACGCCGACGCCGTCCGCCTGTCCCCGGAGGCGGCGAAGCGCCAGCTGGCTGCGTTGGGTTATGAAAGCCCGCAGCGTGCCTTCGAGCACCTGCGCGCACTGGCCGATGGCACGACCCGCAAGCACAAGCTGCAGGCGATCATTCTGCCCAGCCTGCTGGAGTGGCTGTCCGCCACGGTCGACCCGGATGCTGGGTTGCTGGCCTACCGGAAGCTCTCGGAAGCGGCGATGGACCGCTCCTGGTTCCTGCGCCTGCTGCGCGACGAGAACATCGTGGGCAAGCGCCTGATGTTTCTGCTGGGTACCTCGCCTTTCCTGGCGGACCTGCTGCTGAATTCCATTGATTCGGTCAAGCTGCTCTCGGATGGGGCGAAGGGGCCAAAGCTGCTGGACCGGGAGCCCGCGGTGGTGACTCACTCGCTGGTCGCGGCGGCGAACCGGCAGCGGGACCCGGATAAGGCCATTGGCGTGGCCCGCGCGCTGCGCCGGGCGGAGCTCTCCCGCATCGCGGCGGCCGATCTGCTCGGCCTGATGAGCGTGGAGGAGGTCTGCGTGTCCCTGTCCTGGGTCTGGGATGCGGTGCTGGAGGCGGCCCTGCAGACCGAGATCCGGGCCTGGGAGGATGAGCACCAGACCAACGCCCCGGCCACGATCTCGGTGATCGGGATGGGGCGCTTGGGTGGCGCGGAGCTGGGGTACGGCTCGGACGCGGACGTCATGTTCGTCGCCGAACCCGTCGAGCAGGACGGCGACGGCACGAACGGAGCCGAGGCCGCCGAGGGCAAGAAGGACGCGGGCGCCGGGAAGGACGGCGTCGACGTCGAGAAGACGGGCGTGGGCGACAGCGGCGCGCAGAAGCAGGAGGGCAGCGCCGACGCTGCAGGTAGTGGCACCGAGGCGGTGGATCCGCTGAAGTGGGCGATCACGATCTGCGAATCCGTGCGCCGCCGCCTGGGCAAGCCTTCCCAGGACCCGCCGCTGGAGGTGGACAGCAACCTGCGTCCGGAGGGCCGCAACGGGGCGCTGGTGCGCACCCTGGCCAGCTACGAGCGCTACTACTCCGAGTGGGGCGAGACCTGGGAGCTGCAGGCGCTGCTGCGCGCCACCTGGATCGCCGGTGATAAGAACCTCGGCATGCGCTTTCTGCGGATGATCGACCAATTCCGCTACCCGGCGGGTGGGGCAACGGCCAAGCAGGTCAGCGAGGTCCGCCGCATGAAGGCGCGCGTGGACTCCGAGCGCCTGCCCAAGGGCGCGGATAAAAACCTGCACACCAAGCTCGGCCGCGGCGGGCTTACGGACGTGGAGTGGACCGCCCAGCTGCTCACGATGCAGCACTGCGATAAGGAGCACCTGCGCAACACCTCCACCCTGGGCGTGCTGAAGGAGATGGCAGCCGAAGAGCTGATCAGCGAGGCCGACGCCCTGACGATGCGGGAAGCGTGGATCACCGCCACGAAGGCCCGCAACGCGCTCGCCCTGGTCCGCGGCAAGCGTAAGGACCAGCTGCCGGGGTCCGGCAAACCGCTGGCCCAGGTGGCAGCGGCAGCTGGCTGGCCGATCGAGGAGTCCCAGGAGTTCCTGGACGACTACCTGAAGAAGACGCGCCGGGCGCGCACGGTCGTGGACCGGGTGTTCTGGGGCGAGGACATCGTTGAGGACGCCGAGGGCAGCGAATTCGACCACATGGACCAGCTGGACTGGGGTGCGGACCACCACCCGGAGGACTCCCGGGCCTTCGGCATTGGCGACCACGTCGAGCTGGACAAGGTTCTCAACAGCGACATGTTGGATCGCGATTGGGCGGCTGACCGCCGCGACGAGGTGGTGCGGGCCTTCCGCGGGCGCCGGCCACGGTTGTAGGGGGTGGGGGCGCCGCCCGCCAGGCCCTGCCCGTGCGGGCACCGGATGGACACCACGATGAGGTCAGGGGCGGGTGGGCGCTGAGCCCCGCTCGGGCGGGCACCGGACTGCCTGCGAAAGTAGCCCCCTGGGACCCCGGAGGCCCCGCATACCCCCGAGGATTACCTACTTCGGGGGATGAGATGCGTCCCGATGCGGGGATTGTTCACCGTCAATTAACCCATCTGGGGGATGGAAACCTAAACTGTGCCCTGATCCCGCCCGTTACCCGGGCGATTCCCCATAAACCCAGCAGGAGTATTCGTGAACCGGATCCCCCTTATTGTCAGACTGCTCGCGGGCATCGTGATCGGCATCGTGGTCGGCGCGATCTGCCGCTCCGCAGATGTCGAGTGGCCAGTCCGCGCGCTAGCCACCTTCAACCAGATCTTCGGCACCTTCCTGAGCTTCGTCATCCCGCTGATCATCTTCGGCTTTATCGCTCCAGGCATTGGCTCCCTGGGCCGCGGTGCGGGCAAGCTGCTGGGCCTGTCCCTGGGCGTTGCTTACACCTCGACGGTCATCGCGGGTCTGCTGGCGCTGCTGACCTCCTTCGGTCTGTTCCGCTTCCTGCTGGACGGCGCCCAGGGCTTGATGGAAACCGATAACCCGGAGGACGCCCTCGTCGAGGCGTATACGAGCATCGAGATCCCGCCGGTGATGGACGTCATGACCGCGCTGATCCTCGCCTTCGTCGTCGGCCTGGGCATGACCCGCCTGACCGACCGCACGATGTACCAGCTGACGGATGATTTCCGCCAGATCATCGAGCGCCTGCTGAGCTCCGTGGTCATCCCGCTGCTGCCGTTCCACGTGATGGGCGTGTTCGGCAACCTGACCTACGCCGGTGTGGTGGCGAACATCCTCGCGGTCTTCGCGAAGGTCTTCATCATGGTGCTGGTCCTGCACTGGGTCATGCTGGTCTTCCAGTACTGCATCGCTGGTGCGGTCTCCAGCAAGAACCCGTTCACGATGCTGCGCACGATGCTGCCGGCGTATGTCACCGCGCTGGGCACCCAGTCGTCTGCGGCCTCCATTCCGGTCACCCTGCGCTCGGCGAAGAAGGCGGGCCTGCACCCACGCTTCGCGGACTTCCTGATCCCGCTGAACGCGAATATTCACCTCTCTGGCTCCATCATCACCATCACCGCCTGCTCCATGGCCGTGTGGGCATTGGCTCACGGTGAGATGATCTCCGTCGGCCAGATGATCCCGGTCATCCTGGTGCTGGGCATCATGATGGTCGCCGCCCCAGGCGCCCCGGGTGGTGCGGTGATGACCGCGCTGGGCGTGCTGGAGTCCATGCTGGGCTTCGACCAGCCGATGCTGACCCTGATGATCGCCCTGTACCTGGCGCAGGATTCCTTCGGCACCGCCGCGAACGTCACCGGCGATATGGCCGTGGGCCGTGTGGTCCAGGGCCTGGCATCGCGGGTCAAGGGCATCGAGATTCCAGAGGACGATCCGGAGCTGCAGGGCGCTGGCGCTGCCGCAGCTGCTGAGAATGAGGAACGCGACGCGTAAACCGTGACTTCTGCCAGTAACAGCCCCATTCCCACCACCGTGACCCCACGGGCGGTGGGAATTTGGGTTACGGGTGTTCTCGTCTACGTCATGGCGGTGCTGGGACGCACCTCCCTGGGCGTGGTCAGCGTGGATGCCCTCGACCAGTTCCAGATCAACGCCGGGCAGTTGGCGGTGTTCACCACCGTGCAGCTGGCGACCTACGCCTTCGCCCAGATCCCCGCCGGCCTGCTGGTGGACCGGCTGGGGCCGCGGAAGATGATGCTCTACGGGGCGGTGCTGATGGCCGTGGGCCAGGTGCTGCTGGCGTTCACGACGAGCTTCCCGGTGGCCGTGGCTGCCCGCGTGCTGGTCGGTGCGGGGGACGCCACCGCGTTCCTGTCCGTCATGCGGATCATTCCTGCCTGGTTCCCGCTGCGCACAGCGCCACTGTTCGGTCAGGCCACCGGGGCGGTGGGGCAGTTGGGTCAGTTCCTCTCCGCGGTGCCTTTCCTCGCGCTGGTTGGTTCCGCGGGCTGGAGCATCGGTTTTGTGTCCCTGGGTGCGGTGGGGTTGCTCGTAGGGATCGTGGCCTTCGTCGTCGTGTGGGATACGCCGGGTGAGCTGACGAGCGGCCGACGCGGCGGCGTCGACAATCAAGAAGACGGACCGGGCCCCTCGCCGATGGTGGCGGTGAAGTACGCGCTGGGTAACCGCACCGCCTGGCACGGCTTCTTCATCCACTGGTCGGGGCTGTCCCTGTTGGTGGTGTTCACTCTGCTGTGGGGCATGCCGATCATGACGCTGGGCATGGGCATGGATAAGGCCACCGCGGGGTGGGCGATTTCTGCCTCCACGCTCGCGATGGCGGTCTGTGGGGTGCTGGTGGGCTTCCTGTCCGCCCGGTTGGGGCGGTCGCGGTGGAAGGCCATCGTGGTGGGGACGTCGCTGGGTGCGGCCGCGTGGCTGCTGTTCTTCATCTCCCCGGAACCGCGGACGGCCGCTGCGGCGTTCGTGATGAACGTGGTGATGGGGGTGGTTTCGCCGCTGGCGAATATCGGTTTCGATTCGGTGCGCGAGGAGTGCCGGCGTGAGTTCGTGGCTACCGCGACGGGGCTGGCGAACATGGGCGGCTGGCTGGCCGGGATGGCCGCGAACCAGGCGATGGGGATCTACCTGACGCTGGCTGCTCCGAACGGGGATTACACCTGGGCGGAGTTCCGCTTCGGCTGGTTCGTGGTGCTCGGCGTGTGGGCGCTGGGCCTGGTTGGAGTGGTGGCCACCCGGCCGCGTCGCTAGGATTCGGTGGCATGTCTCGCACTACATCCCACGATCCAGCCCGGCCAGCCCGCGCGCTGCAGCTGACGGCACTGGGCGCCTACGTGGCCGTCGTCCTGGCGCTGACGGTGGGCAAGAGCTTCTACCAGATCGGTTTGCTGTGGAAGCCGGAGAATCAGCGGGTGCGCGAGCTGTTGCTGGTTCCTTTTGAGCTGGTCGGGCAGTCCCCGACGATCTTCGGGGTGGTCTTCGACTACGTGGGCAACGTGGCCTTCTTCGTTCCCCTTGGCATGCTGCTGGTTGTGGTGTTTTTCGGGGTGAACCGGCCCGTGTGGCGGGCGGTGTGGATCGCGGCCCTGCTGAGCCTGGGTATCGAGGTCTGCCAGTACGTGTTCTCGGTGGGGCGTACCTCGGTGGACGATTGGTGGTGCAACACACTGGGCGCGTTCCTGGGCGCGTATTTTGCGGTGAAGATGGGGCCGCGTTGGCACAAGGTGTGGGTGTGGCTGGCGCTGGCACTCGGTGTGGTGTTCGCGGTATTGGTGGGGCTAGGCGACCGCTTGGGGGATCCGGAGAAGGTCGTCGGCTAAAGCTTTAGGCAAGCACAACACCCGCCAGCGGGCAGTGAGTCAGGGAGTGATTTGATGGGCACGTTCACCAAGCACAATCCGGGGCGCACCGGCGCGTGGGAGGCTGCCGGGTTGGAGTGGCTGGCTGCCGCCCGGGACGGTGGCGGGGCCGCCGCGAAGGACGGTGGCGGAGTCGCCCGGGACGGTGACGGGCCCCGTGCCGCTCAGGGCGCCCGGGTGGTCGGCGTCGTGGAGCGCACCCCGGACATGGTCGTCCTGGAGCGGGTGCAGGAGACCCGACCCACCCCGGAGGCCGCGGAGGCCTTTGGTCGCGAACTAGCCGCCACGCACGCCGCGGGCGCCCCGTGTTTCGGCGCCGGCCCCGTGAACGCCGCTGGCGAGCCCTGGGAGGGGAGCGGCTACCAAGGCCCGAACGAGCACCTTCTGCCGCTGCCGCTGGGGCAGTGGGAGAGCTGGGGCGAGTTCTACGCGAACCTCTTAGAGCCCCTGATCGAGCCCGCCTGGGGTGGCCTGTCGAACGAGGACCAGCAGGCTGTCAGTACGCTGCTGGAGCTCCTGCGCGACGGGGACTTCGACGCCCTTGGCACCCAGGCCCCGGCCCGCTGCCACGGCGACCTGTGGGCGGGCAACGTCCTGTGGAGCCCCGAGGGCGCAGTACTCATCGACCCGGCCGCACACGGCGGGCACCCGGAGACGGACCTGGCCGCCCTGCAGCTGTTCGGCATCGCCCACCAGGAGCTCATCTTGGGTGCGTATCAGGAGGCCGCGGGCTGGGATTCCTCGTGGCGGCAGCGCGTGCCACTGCATCAGCTGCACCTGCTTTTCCTGCACGTCGCGGTGTTCGGTGGTTCCTATGTGCGCCAGGCGATGACGGCGGTGCACCGCAGCCTCGCGCTCTAGCCACTACCCGCAGCCCGCCATCCGCCTCCCGCTAAGCTTAAGCCCATGAGATCCACGCTCCCGCTGCGCTCCATCCGGCTGCGCCACGTGCTGCGCGAGCCCAGCTCCTGGGTGCACCAGATGCCGGTCGTCGCTGATCTTCGTGAGCGCGGCCGGCTGGAGTTCCCCTCGCCGGTGACCGTGCTCTCTGGGGAAAATGGCGTGGGAAAGTCCACGCTCCTGGAGGCGCTCGCCCTCAAACTGGGCTTCGGGGCCACCGGGGGCCGCCTGGACGATCCGTTCAAACAGGCGAGCACGGGCACCGAGTCGCCGCTGGTCCGCGACCTCGTGGCGGATCTTTCGCAGCCGCTGCTCCGAGGCTATTTCCTGCGCGCGGAGAGCCACCTGACCCAGGTGCTGCACAACCAGTCGCCGATGGAGGCCGCGGGCCGAAACCGACTGGAGGCAGACTGGGACATCACCGCCCGCTCCCATGGGGAGTCGATCTTCGACATCTTCCACGAGTACATCGACGGCGCCGGGCTTTACCTCCTCGACGAGCCCGAGGCCGGCCTGTCCACTATCCGTCAGATGGCGTTGCTCGGCCAGATCGCCGAGGAGGTTCGCCAGGGCGCGCAGTTTGTGATCGCCACGCATTCGCCGATCCTCATGGCCTTCCCCGGCACCACGATCTACGAGATCGGTGACCGCGGCATCCGCACCACCGCGCTGGAGCAGACCGAGGCCTTCACCGCGCTCGCGGAGTTCTTCGCTGATCCCCACGGGACCGTGGACTTCCTGCTGGGGGAGTAGGCCTTCTTCTTTTTCAGGACGTCACCAGCCGGCGTCCTGCTGGGCATGCCGGGTCGGTGTGAAGGACCTCGGGGCTTACGCAGCCCGCGCGCCGGGGAACGCCGTAGTCTCGCCGACACGCGCCCAAGCCGCACCAAATACAGCCCGCGCGCCGGGGAACGCCGACGCCGTGTCTTCAGCGCGGAAGGCTGAGGCTACGCAACCCGCGCGCCGGGACGGGAAACCCGCAGCCACCAGCGCACGGCGATGACCGCCACGAGGATGCACAGCAGGTTCCGGACCACGAGGATGCTTGCCGGGATCCCCGCCGGGCCGGAGGAAACCAGCCAACCATAGGAGATGGGGAAGACCAGGAAGCTTAGACCCGCGATGATTACGATGAGCACCCCGAGTACCGGGGGAGCGCCCTCGCTGGTGTCTAGTAGTACGTCCCGCCACCGGGCATCCTCGCCGCGCACACCGCGCCGCCCAATCCTTGCAGGCATGGCCAAGCAGATCAGGGGCGCCAGCCACAGCACGTACTGCGGGGAGAACACCTTATTGCCGAGCAGTAGCAGGGCCACGAGCATCGTTGCCGCAGCCAGGGCGCGTTCGGTGTTCCACCCGCCGCGGAGGAAGTGCCGCAGCGCGATGTACACGCCCAGCAGCAGGGTCAGTGCCATGACGGCGGTGGCGGCGTGCATCGCCAACTCCACCCCGGGCCCGGTGACCTCGTAGCTCTTGGAGGAGGAGAGGTTGATCTCCCAGCGATCGTCGAAGGCAGAGAGGAAGGTAAACGGCGTCGCAGCGACCGACTCCACCTGGAGGCCGCGGACGTCCTGATACGTCAGCGGGCTGATGACGCGCTCGAAGCCTTCGGTGGCGGTGGTGATACCCACCAGCACGGCGAGCGTGAGGGCGAAGAAGCCCAGCCGCTGCCACGTGCCGCGCGCGTCCCACCGATCCACGAGGGCAACCGCCAACACCCCCGGCCACAGCTTTGACGCGGTGGCGAAGGCCAACAAGGCGCCTGCGACCCGCGGGTGGGAGACCACCACAGCCACCCCCACACCGACCGCGAGCCCGGGGATCAGGTCCAGCCGGGTCAGCAGGATCGGCCCGATCGCGAAGCTCACGCCGACCCACGTCCACGCCCCGAGGAAACGCCCCAGACGCAGCAGATACCCGGTGAACAGCGCCCCGAGCAGACAGCAGGCGAGGGCGAAGATCAGGAAGAATGCCCTCTCGCTGCCGGGCGCCAGCACGTCCGCGACGGCTTTGACCGCGCGGATGGGCCACACGCCGACGTCCGGGTACTCACTCAACGGCGTGGGGCTGCCGCCGATGCCGACGATGTGTTCGCCGAACGGGCCGGAGAGCAGACTGCCGTTGCGGTAGTAGCTCAGGTCCTCGGTGCCCCAGCGGTAGGTGACCACGATCCACAGCTGGAAGATATTGGCCAGCAGCCAACAGACCCACACCGCGATGGGGGACTGGTAGACCGGCCGCGCCGGACGGGACTCCGCAACCGACCGCCCCGACGTCGCCGGACGCTCTGCCGTGACCTTCCGACTCGCCGTGACTGCTCGCGACGTCGTTGTTCCGGACGTCGCCCCGTTGGACGTCCTTCCGTCGGACACCGCCCCGTTGGTCGCTGTGGCACCGGAACGCGCCCCATCGGACACCGCCCCGGTGGTCGCTGAAGTGCTGGAGGACGCCACGTTGGACGCAGACGTCTCCCGCAAGGATTCGCGTCGGGGGGTGGGCTGGGGCTGTTTCACGCAGGTTAGTCTAGCCTGTTTCGGCTGGTCTCACCCGATGTCGGGACCGTGCTCTAGGATGTTGAGACGTGGACTACATTTCGACTCGTGATTCTTCCCGTACCCCCGCCAAGTTCTCGGACATCCTGCTGGGCGGCCTGGCCCCGGACGGCGGCCTCTACCTGCCCGCCGAGTACCCGCAGCTGAGCGACGAGACCCTCACCGAGTGGCGCGAGCTGCTCGCGGAGAAGGGCTATGCCGCGCTGGCTGCCGAGGTGCTGAAGATTTTTGTGGACGACATCCCGGCCGAGGACCTGGAGGCCATCACGGCCCGGGCATATACGACGAAGGCTTTCGCGCACGAGGAAATCGTCCCCGTCACGGAGCTCGAGGATGGCATGTACCTGGGCCACCTCTCGGAGGGACCGACGGCTGCTTTTAAGGACATGGCCATGCAGCTGCTCGGCGAGCTGTTTGAGTACGAGCTGGCCCGCCGCGGCGAGACCCTGAACATCCTGGGCGCAACCAGCGGTGACACGGGTTCGGCGGCGGAGTACGCCATGCGTGGCCGCCAGGGGATCCGCGTGTTCATGCTGACCCCGGCCGGGCGCATGACGCCCTTCCAGCAGGCGCAGATGTTCGGCCTGAATGACCCGAATATCTTCAACATCGCCCTGGACGGGGTCTTCGATGACTGCCAGGACGTGGTCAAGGCCGTGTCCGCGGATGCGGATTTCAAGCGGGATAACCGCATCGGTGCGGTGAACTCTATCAACTGGGCGCGCCTGATGGCCCAGGTCGTGTACTACATCTCCTCCTGGCTGAAGCTGACGGAGTCGAATGACCAGAAGATCAGCTTCTCCGTGCCGACCGGCAACTTCGGAGACATCTGCGCAGGCCACATCGCCAAGCAGATGGGCCTGCCGATCGCGCGGTTGATCGTCGCGACGAATGAAAACGACGTGCTGGATGAGTTCTTCCGCACCGGCGAGTACCGGGTGCGCAGCTCCGCGGAGACGCTGAAGACCTCCAGCCCTTCGATGGATATTTCCCGTGCCTCGAACTTCGAGCGTTTCGTTTTCGACCTGCTGGGTCGGGACGCCGATCGGGTGGCGGACCTGTTCGGTGTGAAGGTGCGCGAGGGCGGGTTCTCCCTGGCCGACGATCCGGCGTTCCCGGAGGCAGCGGCGACGTACGGTTTCGCGTCCGGTACCTCTTCGCATGCGGATCGCGTGGCGACGATTCGGGATCTGCACGAGCGCCTGGGCGTGATCATCGACCCGCACACCGCCGATGGTGTGAAGGCCGCGCAGCAGTGGCGTGACCAGGTTGAGGGCCCGATCGTGGTCCTGGAGACGGCGCTGCCGGTGAAGTTCGCGGAGACCATCGAGGAGGCCATCGGGGAGGTCCCTGAGGTTCCGGAGCGCTTCGCCGGGATTATGGACGCTGACCGCCACGTGGTTGACCTGCCGAACGACGCTGAGCGTGTGAAGCAGTACATCCTGGACTCCATCGCGGAGACCAAGGAAGTGGAGAACTAGGGGGTCTTGCCTGGGCCGGGCGCGGGGGCTAGGTCGGGGCCTGGCTGAGCGGGATTAGGGGCCTAGGCACGGCTGGGCGCCCGGCTGGGCTGGGGCCTCGCCGGGCTGGGTGCAGGGGGCCGGAGTCCTCGGCCGGGCTGGACGAGCTAGGGGTACTTGCCGAGCTGAGCGGGAATAGGAGCTTGGACCGAGAGGGGTAGGAGCCTATGCCCGGCTGGGGTGCTGGCTGGGCTGGGGCCTCGCTGGGATGGGCGCAGGGGGCCGGAGTCCTCGGCCGGGCTGGGAGCAGGGGTCTGGCCTGGGCCGGCGGGGCTGCCCGCCCGCGCCACCGCTCATGCCACCGAAGTATGGTGGGGCTCGCAACTGTTTTCGCGAGCCTTGAGGAGGCGTGGCTTTGAAGATTGGTTTTCTGGGTGCCGGTGCGCTGGGCGCATACTATGGCGGTCGCATGGCCGAGACGGGCCAGGAGGTTGGCTTCGTCGCCCGCAACGAAACCCTCGACGCGCTACGCACCAAGGGCCTAACGCTCATCGATGACAATGAGGAGACCTCGGTGGTCTCCAACGTCGCCGCTGCGGAAAGCTTCGAGGAACTTGCGGAGACGATGGGCGGGCTGGACGTCATTATCAATGCGACGAAGTCCCTGCCGGGCAACGACTCCTTCCCGGACGTCTCCGGCATCAAGACCGCCGACGGTAAGCAGGTGCCGATCGTGACCCTGCACAACTCGGTGGAGGTGCCGCAGCTGGTCGCGGAGCAGTACGGCGAGGAGAACGTGATTCCGGGCATCGTGCGCGGCTACTTCGTGCACAAGGGGCCGGCGACCGCGCAGTTCCTGCCGGGGATGAAGGTGCTGAACATCGGCACTTTCGATCGTGCGCAGGATAGCCACGCTTACCGGGTGGCCTGCGAGCTCAGCGAGGCGCTGGTCAAGGCGGGTTTCAAGTCCGAGGTCTGGGATGACATCTTCGTGGAGATCTGGTCCAAGGCCATGTTCGTGACGCCGACGGGTGCGCTGGGTGCGCTGGCTCACCAGCCGCTGGGCTTCCTGCGGGAAGAGGGTGCTGAGGGCAAGCCGGGGCTGCGTAGCACGCTCGAGGGTCTGATGCGGGAGTACGAGGCGGCCGCGCGGGCGCACGGCGTGGGGCTGCCGGAGGACATCGTGGAAAAGACGATGGCGCTCACTGATAAGCAGCCGGATTCCGCGACGAGCTCGATGCAGCGCGATATCCGCGATGGGCTGCCGAATGAGCTGGATGCGCAGGTGGGCGCGGTGCGCCGCATGGCTGCGCGCGTTGGTGTGCCGACGCCGCTGCACGACATGATGCAGGGCGCGCTGGAGGGCCAGATCAAGGCGCAGGCCGAGGGCCGCCAGGGCTAGGTGCCACACACCCATTCATGTTTTGCAGAGTTTGATGCCGGAAATCGGGCGAAAAGCGGCATTACACTCTGCAAAACGTGCGTTGGGGCCCTGGGCCACCCCAGCCCCGAGCCCACCCCGGCCGCGAGCCCGGTTTTGGGCTGTGGCGTGTCACTTTTTGCGCGTTTCGTGACATTCTGCGGCCCAAAACGGGCCGGGAGGGGTTCAGCACGCCCCACCAGGGGTAGACCCCGGCCCCGGCCGCGCTGGGTCATGGGATTGGGCCACGGGGCGTGAGTTTTACGGGGCTCTGCGCGATGCGTTCGGAACAGGTGGTGGCCACGAATCTGGTTTTGGGCTGTGGCGTGCCACTTTTCGCGGGTTTTGTGACATTCTGCAGCCCAAAACGGGCATAGGGGCCGGCAAGCCCAGCCTGCCCCGGTCACGAGGCCACCCGGCCCCGAGCCGCTGCGCTGCGCTTCACTGCGACCTGCGTCAACGCGCGGTTTTGCCGCAAAACCTTGACACCAGCCCACACCTACCCGTAGGTTTATGACCTACATGGTAAACCCCATAACCAGGGAGGTGGTCATGCAGACTGATCCAGCGGATCCTCGCCCGATCTACATACAGATCGCGGAGGACCTCAAGTCCATGATCTTGTCCGGGGAGCTCGCCATCGACCAACGGGCCCCATCCACGAAAGAGCTCTCGGAGTTCTACCAGGTCAACCCCACAACGGCTGCCAAAGCCATGACGGAACTCTCACAGGAAAAGCTCGTCGAAAAGAAACGAGGGCTCGGCATGTTCGTCACCCAGGGTGCCCGCGAGCGCATCCGCAGCGAGCGCAAAGGCGCATTCCAACGCACCTACATCGACCCCCTCAAAAACGAAGCCGCCGCCCTCGGCCTCTCGCTCGAGGAGATCATCGCCATGCTGAAGGAGGAGAAGTGAGCATCTACGGAGTCATCGGCCCGAATGGTGCCGGCAAGACCTACTACCTGCGCACCCTCAGCCAGAACCCTGGCACGGCGCTAGCCCAGGCCGCCCCCGACGCCGCCCTCTACGGCGCCACCCCGCGCGAGTACTTCGCCATCGCGAAAACCGGCTGGTCAGAGCTCGATATCGGCCGCGCCGAATCCCTCCTCGACTTCCCGGCCACCACCCCGATGAAGAGCCTCAGCCTTGGGCAACGCCAGATGGTGATCACCGCCGCGGCCCTCGCCTCCGGCCAACCGGCCCTCCTCTTCGACGAGCCCTTCAACGGCCTCGACGTCGAGTTCCGCAACCGTCTGCGCAGCATGTTCATCGACGCCATCGCGGACGACGACATCATCGCCGACGCCGCGACCGGCACCGCCAACACCGACGACGCCGACATCGACGTCGTCCCGTCCCCGGACGCTGCGCCACCTACGGACGCAGCGCCGTCCACCACCGCCCCGGAACGGACGATCGTCCTGACCTCCCAGCACTCCCAGGACCTCGCGGGCCTGGTGGAGACGCTGATCGTCATCCATAACCACGAGCCGCACGGCCCATTCGACGTCGAGCACCTCCGCACGCGCCACCCGGTGCTGCGGGGTCTCACGGAGCAGGTGGGGCGGATCGCCGCGGACTTGCCCGTCTTCTCGCGGAAAACCCTGGGCGACCGAAGCGAGCTCGTGCTCGCCGCACCGCTGAGCGCGTCGGCTGCCGAGCATGCGCGCACTCTCGGCGTTGAGGTGAGCTACCTCGACCCCGCGGAACTGATCGACCTGGCCAGTACCAGCGCTTATATCGAAAGGAGCGCACAATGACACTCGGAGTTTTTAGCGCCACGAACCCGCGGACCTTCCTCGGCGTGAGCGCGGGAGCGATTCTGCTCGCCGGCTTCGGCGGCCTGGTTGTCTCCCGCGGGACGGAGAACGCGATGCTCGCGATTCTCGTGCTCGCGGTGCTGTTCGCGGTGACGGCCGCGCGTTC
The DNA here is from genome assembly GCF_030232315.1 of Corynebacterium sp. MSK039. Classification (NCBI taxonomy): domain Bacteria; kingdom Bacillati; phylum Actinomycetota; class Actinomycetes; order Mycobacteriales; family Corynebacteriaceae; genus Corynebacterium; species Corynebacterium sp. MSK039. The sequence goes on along the minus strand of NZ_JASPJL010000007.1, from coordinate 746 downwards.
GGTGCGGCTGCGCGATTTCGGGGTGAGCAGTACCCGCTGGGTGCGCTCCGCGGCCGTGTCTGCTGTGGTGGTGTCGCTTCTGGCCGCGGTCCTGGTCACGCTGATGATTATTGTGGCGGATCGGAATCCGACCTTCTACCAGGACTTTGCTTCCTTCACTGTCCAGGCGCATGGTTACGAGGTTGCCGACGGCGTGCGTTACGCCAGCGACGGCCCCGGCATGCCGGTGGGGACGTTTGCGCTGACCGGACTGTGCGTGTTCCTCAGTTTCCTGATGGGCACGGTGGCAGGCACCGCACTGGGCGCGGTCTCCGGTGCGCGGGGGACGCGGGCGTGCGTTGTTGCTGCGGTGGGTAGTTTCGTTGTGGCCTACGGTGTTGGGGCGGTGTTCATGGTTTTGGACGTCAACATCGCCGCGCCGTGGCCCGGCGTACCGATGTTCGCTGTGGTCGTGTGCGTGATGTCCGGGCTGGTGCTGGCGTGGGCGCTGAGGACGGAGCGCCGCCCCATGCCAGCGGTGGTCCCCGAGCTGCCAGGCGCGGCCCCGGAGCCGCGAGGCGGCGTGGCTGAGCACTAGCCCCGAGCGCCAGGGGCCGTGGCCGAGCACTAGCCCGTTACCTTGTGAGTGTCCCCGATAATGGGGATAGTCGCTGGTCCCGGTATGGCTTACCTGCCCTGTAGTTTCCATAATCCGGGGGGTGTTGCCGCCGGGTGCCAGGACTTTCGATGACAGCTGATAGGGACAC